>NZ_JBHSRW010000511.1:0-500 GCF_042659205.1 Leucobacter soli | reverse complement strand
CGCGCCGCGCTCAAGCTCGACGAAGCGCTCGCCCAGTTGCCGGTGCAGCTCGCGGGCGCCGGCGGCACGCTCGCCTCGTTCGTCCAGATCAGCGGGGCGGCATCGGCGGAGGCGCTCCCCGACGTCTACGCCGAGATCCTCGGGCTCGCGATCCCCGACGGCGCCTGGCACACCGTGCGCTGGCCGGTCACCGAACTCGGCGAGGCGCTCGCGCAGGCGATCGGCGCACTCGGTCGCATCGCCGCCGATGTCGCGACCCTCAGCCGCACCGAGATCGGCGAATTGGCAGAGGGATCCGGTGGTGGATCCTCCGCGATGCCCCAGAAGCGCAACCCGGTCGGCTCCGTGCTGATCCGATCGGCCGCGATCCGCGCCCCGCATCTCGCCGCGACTCTGCACGCGGCAGCCGGCCTCTTCGTCGACGAGCGCCCGGACGGCGCCTGGCATGCCGAGTGGCAGACGCTGCGAGAGCTGCTGCGACTCGCCCTCGGCGCCGCCGG
>NZ_JBHSRW010000510.1:0-502 GCF_042659205.1 Leucobacter soli | reverse complement strand
GGCGAGCTGATCCTCACGACCGGAGCCGGCTGGCCGCAGGGCGGCCCCGAGCTGCGCACGCTCGTCGAGGAACTGCTCGGCGCGGGGATCTCCGGCATCGTGCTCGAGCTCGGGCGGGGCTTCGCCGAGCCTCCGGAGGCGCTGATCCGGGGCTGCGACGCGCACGCCGTACCGCTGATCGTGCTGCGCCGCGAGGTGCGCTTCGTGCAGATCACGCAGCGGGTGCACCAACGGATCCTCGGCGCCCAGAACGAGGCCCTGCGCGCCCGCGCCGAGGTGCACGAGATGCTGACCGAGCTGGGCCTGAACCGCAGCCCGGTCGACTACGTGGTGGAACAGCTCGCCGGGACGCTGCAGGCCCCGGTCGTGCTGGAGGATCCGTCCCACCGGGTGGTCGCCTTCGCCGGATTCGGATCGGCGGTGACGGAGTCGCTCGCCCCGTGGGCCGGGACGGTGCCCGCGGCGGGGTCCCCGACCGTGCCGGCGGGCTCCGAACGCGTGC
>NZ_JBHSRW010000509.1:0-504 GCF_042659205.1 Leucobacter soli | reverse complement strand
CGGAAGCCCGAGCAGCGGCGGGAGCCCGCGGCGAGCGGTCGCGGAGACGGTCGCGGCGATCCTCGCGTCGGCCGCGCGGGCCTCGGCGAGGGCGAGCTCGCCGTTCAGGCTGACGAAGGCGCCGAGGTCGGCCGATGCCTCGGCGCGTTCGAGTGCCGTGCCGACGAGATCGTGCGACGAGACCTCGCCGTGCCGCAGCGCCTCGCGGAGATCGAAAAGCCCGGGGTCCTCCACGGATCCAGCCTAGAGGTCGCGCGGATAGGTCGCTCCTACTGCAGTGCGTCGCCGCGCCAACTTGTTGCGAACAGTTCTCATTTGCATATAGAGTGAGATCCGTTCTCAACAAGATGGCGGATCGAGGCTCGACCGCCGGACCGGTCGCCGCACGACCGTGGAAAGGTTCCTCCGTGAACACTCGCACCCCCCTCACCCTCCTCGCCGCCGGCGCCGTCGCGGGGGCACTCGCCCTCACCGGATGCGCCGGCGACCCCGCCGGTGCCGGCG
>NZ_JBHSRW010000508.1:0-508 GCF_042659205.1 Leucobacter soli | reverse complement strand
GCGCGCGCCTTCGACCTGTTGGACACGCTGGCCGCGCCATCGCCGGATCCGGCATGCGGTGCCGGTGCCGCCGTCGGGGCTGCCGCCGCCGAGCACGTGGTCTTCGCCGGTGAGCTGGTGATCGGCGACACCTGCGGTTGCCCGCAGGCCGGTGCGACCGGGTAGGCGCGGCGAGCGCGAAGCCGCGGGGCGCGTGTAACAGTACCCTCACGCCTGGTCGCATCCGCTTGCCCATCACGATCTAAGCGCTAAGATCGTGGACATTGCCGACGTCTTCATCGAGTGAGGAGCGAGATGTCCGAGACTCTCAGCGCCGAGAGCGCGCTGGCGCGCGACGGGGCGGCGAGGATCGAATGGGTGCGCCGGCACTCCCCGGTGCTCGACGGCTACGTGCGCGATGCGGTGAACGACGGCGCGCTGCGCGGCACGCGGATCGCCGTGGTCGTGCACCTCGAGGCCAAGACGGCCTTCCTCGCCACGGTGCTCGCCGATGCCGGCGCCGAACGCC
>NZ_JBHSRW010000507.1:0-509 GCF_042659205.1 Leucobacter soli | reverse complement strand
GACGGCCGCGGGACTACGCTGGGGGCATGGTCGAAGCCCCGCACCGCTCCCCCGACGCACTCGCCTCGCTCGCGGACATCGCCGCGACGCTCGCCCGCAGCGTGGGCGATACGATCCGCTCCCTGCGCGAGACCGGCGTGGACGTCGCCGCCACCAAGACGAGCATCAACGACGTCGTCACCGCAGCCGACCGCCGGGCAGAGAAGCTGCTCACCGCGGGCCTGCGTGAGCTGCGGCCCGACGACGGCATCCTCGGCGAGGAGGGTGCGAGCATCGAGGGATCGACCGGCATCACCTGGGTCGTCGACCCGATCGACGGCACCGTCAACTATCTCTACAACCTTCCCGTGTACGCGGTGAGCGTCGCTGCGACGGTCTCGGACGGCGCCGCCGGCACGATGGCCGACGGGCGCCGCGCGGTGGTCGGCGCGGTGTACCTCCCGGTGACGGACGAGCTGTTCACCGCCTGGCAGGGCGGCGGCGCGCAGCTGAACGGCGTCCCGCTCGAC
>NZ_JBHSRW010000506.1:0-510 GCF_042659205.1 Leucobacter soli | reverse complement strand
CCGCTCGCCGGCGGGCCGAACCGGCTCGTCGCCCTCGGCTCGTGGGAGCTGCGCGAGGGCACGCCGAGCTCCACGCTGCATCTGCGCGGGCTCGACCCCGAGGTGCAGACGCTGATCGAGACCGCTCAGGCCTCGCTCGACTACCCGAGCTTCGACCGTCTGCGGCGCGCGGCACTGGCCGATGCGCTCACCTGGCGCACCTCGCTCGGGCGCGTGCACGACGGGATCGGGCTCGGCGTCGAGCGGAACCTGCTGCGCTGCTGGCCGGTCGGTACCCATGTGCGGCTTTCCGAGGACGGGGCGACGGTCGATCTGCTGCGCGTGCTGGCCGCGGGCCTGCTCTCGGGGGCACCGCTGACGCTCTCGACCGGGGTGCTCCTGCCCCCGGAGATCTCCGCGTTCCTGGACCAGCAGGGGATAGCGATCTCGCTCGAACGCGACGATGCCTGGCTCGAGCGGATGGCGGTCGCGGGCGCCGGACTGGCTGCGGAGGCCGGGCGCGGCGGCGCG
>NZ_JBHSRW010000505.1:0-517 GCF_042659205.1 Leucobacter soli | reverse complement strand
GCCGATCGCGAGCTCGTCGGGCGGGTGCTGAGGCGCCTCGCCGAGGTCGTCGCGGAACGCGGCCCGCGCTTCGCGGAGGCCCGAGCCGGCGGGCTCGAATCCTATCGCCGTGCAGACGGAGGCTGCGGGTCCGAGCCCCGCGTAGTCCTCCTGCTCGACGGCTTCCACGCCTTCCGGCAGACGGCCGAGACCTTCGGCGCGGCATCGCCGTTCGAAGCGCTCGGCGACATCATGCGCTCCGGTCGGTCCGTCGGCGTCCACGTCGTCATCACCTGCGACCGCCCTGCGGCGATTCCCTCGAGCCTGACGGCGGCGCTCCCGCTGCAGTTCGTGCTGCGACTGACCAATCCCCACGACTACGACCACATCGGCGTGGACCGCGACGCATTCGAGGAGGCGCCTCCCGGCCGCGCCATCGCTGCGGGGGACGGCCGCGAGATCCAGTTCGCGCTCGTCGGCGGGCACGGCGAGCTCGCCGCGCAGGCCGCGGAAGTCGATGCGCTGGCGCGGGACCTCG
>NZ_JBHSRW010000504.1:0-519 GCF_042659205.1 Leucobacter soli | reverse complement strand
GCCGCGGCCGGCGTCTTCGCCATGGAGGCCATGTGGCAGGCGTTTCTCCCGCGCACCGAGGCGATCCGGCGACTGGTGGCCGACGGCGTACTCGGCGAGCTGCGCTTCGTCGAGGCCGCATTCGGCGAGCGCTTCGACCGTCAGGCAGTGCCGCGGCTCTGGGATCCGGCGGCCGGCGGCGGCGCGCTGCTCGACATCGGCGTCTATCCGATCGCATTCGCGCTCGCCTGGCTCGGACCGGCGACGTCGACGACCGCGCGCGGATCGATCACCGCCGACGGCATCGACGAGCGCGTGCAGCTGCTGCTCGAGCACGGCGGCCGCGCGATCTCCTCGCTCGCGACCTCCATCGACACGGCGCTGCAGAACCGGGCCGCGATCTCGGGCGAGCACGCGTTCATCGTGCTCGACGACGAGTTCTACGCGCCGGGCGGCTTCGAGCTGCGCACGCGCGACGAGGCCGCGCGGTGGGAGGATCCGACGCCCCTGCGGGGCCGCGACGGGCTCGCCTACCAGGCC
>NZ_JBHSRW010000503.1:0-522 GCF_042659205.1 Leucobacter soli | reverse complement strand
CGCGTCGCGATCGCCCGCGCGCTCGCGTACCGCCCGCCCCTGCTGCTCATGGACGAGCCCTTCGGCGCGCTCGACGCCTCGCTGCGCCTCGAGCTCGTGGAGCAGATCCGGCGGATCCACCGCGAGACCGGCACGACCCTCGTGTACGTGACCCACGACCAGGAGGAGGCGCTGGCGCTCTCCGACCGGATCGCGATCATGCGCAACGCGCGGATCGTCGAGTGCGACACCCCCGAGCGCCTCTACCGTCGGCCGCAGTCCGACTTCGTGGCGACCTTCTTCGGCGACGCGAACCTGCTGCCCGCGACGTCTTCCATCGTCCCGTCGACCGCGTCCGAGGGCTCTGCCGCCGGCACGGGCGCCGGCGCGGGCGATGGGGCCGTGGCCGGGGCCGGTGCGGGAGACCGCATCCGCGTCACGGTCGGCGAGAGCTCGGTGCTGCTGCCGGAGGCCGTCACGCGCGGCACGGCGCTGCCCGGCGCAGCGCTGCCCGACACCGTTGCGCTGCGGCCCCGCGCCTTC
>NZ_JBHSRW010000502.1:0-522 GCF_042659205.1 Leucobacter soli | reverse complement strand
CCGCGGGGCCGAGCCTGCTGCGGATCGCCTCCCGCACCTCCTCGAAGCCTGCAGCGCCGGGCTCGGTCTCGACGGCGAGGGCCACGCGCTCCCCCCACTCCGGATGCGCGGAGCCGAGCGCGACTGCGCTCGTCCAGCCGGGCAGCTCGCGTGCGACGCGTTCGACCTCGTCGAGGGACACGTTCACTCCCCCCGAGATCACGACGCGGTCGACCCGGCCGGTGACGGTGAGCATGCCGCCGAGCAGTTCTCCGGCGTCGCCGGTCCGGTACCAGCGGGTCACGACGCCGTCGCGGTCGCGCTCCTCGATGAACCGCTCCGCCGTGAGCTCCGGGTCGCCGACGTAGCCGAGGGCGAGGCAGGGGCCGGCGATCTGCACCTCTCCGGCGCCCGTCTCGGAGCGGCGGATCCGGATCCGGGTGTCCCCGATCTCGACGCCGTCGTAGACGCAGCCGCCCGCCGTCTCGGTCATCCCGTAGCTGCGCCGCAGCGCCACGCCGAGCTCGTGCGCGCGCTGCCGCA
>NZ_JBHSRW010000501.1:0-527 GCF_042659205.1 Leucobacter soli | reverse complement strand
CTGGCACCGGCGCTCGACCGCGGCGCGCGCGCGGTGCCGCGGGATCGCATCGATCCCGAGCTCGTGATCCGCGAGCAGGCGAGTCCGCTCGCCGGATACCGCGCCTATAAGCGCGACGCGCTCTTCGAGGAGGAGCTCTTCGCCGTAGATGCCGGGGCTGAGCCCCCCGGGCGACTGCGGCTCGCCGTGCTCGACGCGTACGACGGGGTCGACTTCCACGTCGGTGCCGATGAGGCCGGCCGGTTCGCCCGCTTCCCGAGCGGAGACCGGGTCGAACGGCCGACGCAGGTGGCCGTGCGGGTCGGGCCGGGGTACTCGGGCATCTGGGCGCCGACCGCCGAGCTGGGCAGCGTGCCCGTGTTCGACGGGTCGCGGGCGGCCGAACTCGCCGATGCCTTCTACGTGAATCGGCGCACCGGCGCGGCGATCGCGGTGCCGGGAGGCCGGGAGTCCATCGGCCTGCAGGAGGGAGACGGCTATCGCGCGATCATGAGCGCGGCGCCCGATCCGGACTCGCTCGGCGCGCC
>NZ_JBHSRW010000500.1:0-530 GCF_042659205.1 Leucobacter soli | reverse complement strand
GGAGCTCGCCGGCGTGGAGCCGCTCGCAGCCCGGCACGGCCGCCCGGCGATGGAGTTCGACGGAAGGCCCGAGGCGATCCTCGGCGGCGTGCTCGCCGGGCGGGAGGCGGATGCCGATCGCGTGCAGTACTGGGAGTGCTACGGGCACCGCGCGCTGGTGCGGGGGCGGCACAAGATCGTCACCGAGCACGAGCCGGGCCGGGACTTCGCGGCGGATGCCTGGCGGCTGTACGATCTGGATGCCGATCCGACCGAGCGCATCGACCTGGCGGGCGGCAGCCCGGAGCTCACGCGGGAGCTCGGGGAGCGGTGGGTCCGGGAGGCCTGGGCGAACACCGTCTTCCCGATCAACGACGACGGGCGGGCCGGGCTGCTCCGCCCGAGCTTCGAGCAGTCGCTCTCGGAGCCGATCACCCTGGCGGCGACCACGCCGCCGCTCGAGCGCTACCGGTCCTCCCGCCTGATCGCGCTGCGCTCCTTCGCGGTCATCGCGGAGTTCGGCGGCGCCGAGGGCGGCCGTGCGGCCGAGG
>NZ_JBHSRW010000499.1:0-531 GCF_042659205.1 Leucobacter soli | reverse complement strand
CGACCTCGCGGCGCTGCTGCGCGCCGAGCCGGGGCTCGAAGGCACGGGCATCGACATCGCCGACCTGCTCGACCCCGCCGGCTACACGGGCCTGGCCGGCGTACTCGTCGACCGCGTCACCAACGCCCGCGAGGCAGATGAGTAACTCGTCATCCTGCGCGCAGTCGCAGGATCCACTCTGATGACGACGTCCAAGGAGACCGCATGACCACCCCACCGATCCTCCTGACCGAACCGACCGGCCCCGCGGGTGCGCCGCTGCTCGTGCTCGGTCACTCCCTCGGCACCGGCACCCTCATCTGGGAGAACGCGGTGCCGGCCCTCGCCACCGACTACCGCGTCACCCTGCTCACCCTGCCCGGGCACGAGGGCGCCCCGGTGCCGAACGCGCCCTTCACGCTCGCCGAACTCGCCGATGCCGTCGCCGAGGCGGCGGGCGGGCTCTCGGATGACGGCCGATTCTTCTACGCCGGCGTCTCGATCGGCGGTGCGCTCGGCCTCGAGCTCGCGGTGCGGCACCCCGATCGGGTA
>NZ_JBHSRW010000498.1:0-532 GCF_042659205.1 Leucobacter soli | reverse complement strand
CAGTGCCCACGACGCCGCTGAGCCGAGCCCGTAGGCCAGGAGCCCCGCGACGGCGCAGAGCAGGCCCTGGAAGAGCGGTCCGCGCGGCAGCAGCGACGGGGTGAGCGCGAGCCAGGCGCCGACGAGGGCTGCAGCAGCAGGCACCGACGGCAGGCGGTACGGGCGCAGGATCGGTGGGGCGCTCATCTGACTGCTCCGACTCCAGTAGTTCGGGAAGGATCGCCGGAGACCCCGGGTGCAACGATGGTACCGGTGATCGCCGGCCGGGATCGGCAACGACCGCAGGATCGGCACCGCCGCGCGGGATCGCAGAATCCGGAATCCGCACCGCATTCAGGATCCGCGCGGCCGTACCCGCTAAGCTGATCCCACGGGCCGTCGCCGGCCCCATCGTCGCCGACGTTCAGATGCCCGGGCCGCACTCCATGTGCGCACACCCGTGCGGCAGACCCTCTGCGGCGAAACGAAGCGCGATCCCGCGCATTCGCCGACCAGGCCCGGGGGCCGCGTCGGATCGCGCCGCGGTCCGGCG
>NZ_JBHSRW010000497.1:316-547 GCF_042659205.1 Leucobacter soli | reverse complement strand
ATCCCCTCGCGGGCCGGGGCCAACTGGAGCGTGAACTTCCACAGGATCAATGAAAATGAGAAGTCCCCCAGCCAGAACCGCAAAGCCAAGGACGCCACCTCGGACAATGGCAAAGACGGCCTGGCCTACTCCGCACTGCTGAAGAATGAGCTGCTGGGTGCCGGCATCGAGAAGGTTCAGGACCCACAGACGGAGGACCGGCGGCTGCAGCCGTCCACACCAGAGCACAAG
>NZ_JBHSRW010000497.1:0-282 GCF_042659205.1 Leucobacter soli | reverse complement strand
TGCGGTCACCACGGAAGCCCACACGCTAAGAATTCCCGCATCGAATTCCTGCAGCCCGGGGGATCCACTAGTTCTAGAGCGGCCGCCACCGCGGTGGAGCTCCAGCTTTTGTTCCCTTTAGTGAGGGTTAATTTCGAGCTTGGCGTAATCATGGTCATAGCTGTTTCCTGTGTGAAATTGTTATCCGCTCACAATTCCACACAACATACGAGCCGGAAGCATAAAGTGTAAAGCCTGGGGTGCCTAATGAGTGAGCTAACTCACATTAATTGCGTTGCGCTC
>NZ_JBHSRW010000496.1:0-548 GCF_042659205.1 Leucobacter soli | reverse complement strand
CGTTCGAGACCGGGCGGGTCCACCAGGCGCCCCGCGCCGAGGCCCCCGCAGAGGCTGCGCGCGCGGGCCGCGCGCCATCCGACTCCGAGGAGGGGACACCATGACCGAGCGGCCGATCCGCGTCGCGATCGTCGACGACCAGGAGCTCATCCGCACCGGCTTCGCGCTGATCCTCAACACCGCCGCAGGCGACCGCGGGTTCGAGGTCGTCGGTCAGGCGGGCGACGGGCAGGAGGCCCTGGATCTGCTGGCGTCGCTCGAAGCGGAGGGACGAGTACCGGATGTCGTGCTCATGGACGTCCGCATGCCCGGGATGAACGGTATCGAGGCGACCGGGCTCGTCGCCCGACGGTTCCCCGGCGTGCGGGTGATCGTGCTGACCACCTTCGACCTCGACGAGTACGCCGTGGAAGCGATCGAGGCGGGTGCGAGCGGATTCCTGCTCAAGGACGCCCGCGCGGCCGAGCTCGTCGCGGCGGTGCGCGCCGTCGCCGACGGCGATGCGGTGATGGCGCCGAGCGTCACGCAGCGCCTCCTCGTGCGCCTCG
>NZ_JBHSRW010000495.1:0-556 GCF_042659205.1 Leucobacter soli | reverse complement strand
CTGCGCGCAGGTGCGGACTCGGAGGGGCTCGAAGCCGCGGCGCGGCGGCTCGTCGAACTCGCCTACACGCGCGTCGACATGGTGACGCGCCGCGGCGAGTTCGCGGTGCGCGGCGGCATCCTCGACGTCTTCCCGCCCACCGCCGACCAGGCGGTGCGCGTCGACTTCTTCGGCGACGAGGTCGATCAGATCCGGCGCTTCGCGGTCAGCGACCAGCGGAGCGCGGGCGATCCGCTGCCCGAGGTCGAACTCTGGCCGGCTCGGGAACTGCTGCTCACCGACGACGTGCGCGAGCGCGCAGCCGCTCTGCTTCCGCGCTTCCCCGCCCTCGGGACGTTGCTCGAGAAGATCGCGCAGGGCATCCCGGTCGAGGGGATGGAGAGCCTGCTGCCGCAGCTCGTGCCGGGTCTGGCACCGCTGACCGCTCTGCTTCCCGAGGGCGGCGCCGTGGTCGTGGTCTCGCCCGAGCGGGTGGCGAGCCGGGCGGCGAGCCTCGCCGAGACGAACCGCGAGTTCCTCGAGGCGGCCTGGGCGGCGGCGACCGCCGGTGCCGATG
>NZ_JBHSRW010000494.1:0-557 GCF_042659205.1 Leucobacter soli | reverse complement strand
GGTGAGTACCCAGCGCGATACCGAGAAGGCGCTGGTCGCCAAGGAAAAATGGGAACTCGAGACCTGCCGCGCTCGCCGGCCTCGCGCTCGAGCTCGGCGCGCAGCACTTCGTCACGGGGCGGGAACCGGAAGTCGAAGACGACGCTCGAGACGTAGAGACCCGATCCGCCCACGAGGACCGCGTCGTGGCCGCGGGCCAGTACCGCCTCGATGGTCCGCCGGGCTTCGGGCTGATACCAGGCGACGGTCGCCTCGTCGCGCGGCTCGACGACATCGAAGAGATGGTGCGGAATGCCGCGACGCCCGATCGACGGCAGCTTCGCCGTGCCGATGTCCATGCCCCGGTAGAGCTGCATCGCGTCGGCGTTGACGATCTCGGCGTCGCGACCGCACTCCTCGCGCAGCCGCTCGACCAGGTCGAGCGAGAGCTTCGTCTTGCCGGTGCCCGTCGCGCCGACGATCGCCCAGAGCCTCGGCACACCCAGGGCGCGCTCGTCGCCGGGACTCATCCCACGCGCAGCGTCGGCATGCCGAGCCCGACCGCGCTGCGAGCAGCG
>NZ_JBHSRW010000493.1:0-570 GCF_042659205.1 Leucobacter soli | reverse complement strand
CGGCGGTGCCGCCCAGCGCGAACTGGGCCGTGCCGAGCAGCGCGGATCCCGAGCCGCGGGCGTGGCCCGCCCGCATGAGCGCGAGCGTGCTGGAGTTCGACATGGTCAGCGCCGTGCCGCAGCCGAGCGCGAACGCGCAGGCGATGAACGACGCGATCGTGAGCGTGCCGGTGATGACGAAGGCGAGCATCCCGAGCGCACCGACGAGCAGGACCACCGAGCCGATCGCGAGCATGCGGGCCGGACCGACCCGGGGGCCGAGCCGTGCGTTGACCAGGTTCGTCGCGATGAAGGCCGTGGCGCCGGCGGTGAACGCGAACGCGTAGGCCACCGGGGACATGCCAAGCACCTGCTGGCCGACGAAGGGCGAGGCGGAGACGTAGGAGATCATGGCGGTGAACCCCAGCGCGTAGGCGAGCAGCAGCAGGACGAACACGCGGTCGCGCAGCAGGCCGCCGAACGGTCGGAGCGTCGAGCGGAGGCCGCGCGAGAGGCGCTTCTCGCGGGGCAGCGACTCCGGCACCCCGCGCCAGGCCGTCAGGAGCATCGACGCCGCGGTCACGGCGAGGC
>NZ_JBHSRW010000492.1:0-571 GCF_042659205.1 Leucobacter soli | reverse complement strand
ACCGGCTCGTCGTCGCGCAGACCAGCGCCGGCCTGGCGGCCTTCCTGCTCGCGCGGCGAGCGCAGCAGGAACAATCGGAGCAGCCGGATCGGCAGATGAACGCACGGACCACGGCATCGGCGCCGGCGCACGCCGCCCCGGGTCCGCGAACCGATCGGGATCCGCACGGCACCTCGTCGGAACCGCCGACCGTGGTCGTCGGCTTCGACGGGCGCCTGAACAGCGACGTATTCGCCCGCGATGCCGCCGAGACGTTCGCCGGCGCCGGGCTCGACGTGCTCCTGCTCCCGGAGTCGGCACCGACGCCGGTCCTCGCCTTCGCCGTACGACGCCTCGGTGCCGCCGCCGGAGTGATGATCACCGCCAGCCACAATCCCCCGGGCGACAACGGCTACAAGGTCTACCTCGGGGAAGACGGCAGCAGCGAGGGCGACGGGAGCAGCACCCGCAGCGACGGGAACGCCGGCGGCGGTCGGCCGGTCGCCCCGCCGCAGGATCGGGAGATCGCCGGATGGATCGAGCGCGTGCTCGGCGAGCAGGGCGCGCTCCCCCCGCGTTCGGAACGCCTTCG
>NZ_JBHSRW010000491.1:0-573 GCF_042659205.1 Leucobacter soli | reverse complement strand
AAGCGACGCCCCGCGGCGTCGCGCAGCACGGCACCGGCACCGCGGACCGCCTCGGAGATCAGCACGCCGGTGCCCGCGAGCACGGTGGGGTGGAACTGGACGAACTCGAGATCGGCGATGAGCGCGCCGACGCGGGCCGCGAGCACGACGCCCGTTCCCGTCGCACCGGCGTGGCTCGAGGTGCGCGGATAGAGCGCGGCGTAGCCGCCTGTGGCGAGTACGACCGCCTCGGCCGACACGACCTCTGCACGACCCGAACCGTCGCGGAGAAGCGCACCCGTCACCGCCCCCGAATCCTCGATCAGCGAGACGATCGTGCGCCCCTCGAGCAGCCGGATCCGCTCGTCCGCCAGCACCCGCGCTGCGAGATGGGCGTGCAGCACGGCTCCGGTCTGGTCTCCGCCCGCGTGCACGATCCGCCGCATCCCGTGCGCCGCCTCGAGCCCGAGCCGGGGGCGGCCATCGGCCTCGCGGTCGATCGCGAAGCCCTCTTCGATCAATCGCCGCATGGCGAGCGCGCCTTCGCTCACCAGTACGTCGGCGGCCTCCGCGTCGACGATTCCGGCGCCCGCG
>NZ_JBHSRW010000490.1:0-576 GCF_042659205.1 Leucobacter soli | reverse complement strand
CCGCGCGCCGGGGGCCGCGACGGCCCAAGGCCCTGATCCTCGCGCCGACGCGCGAACTCGCCTTGCAGATCGATCGCACCGTGCAGCCGCTCGCGCGCTCGGTCGGCCTCTTCACCGGCCAGTTCGTGGGCGGGCAGCCGTTCGAACCGCAGCTGCACGCGCTGCAGCGCGGCGTCGACATCGCGATCGGCACCCCCGGCCGCATCGAGGATCTCGCCAAGCGGGGGCACCTCGGCCTCGGGCAGGTCGCCGTCACCGTGATCGACGAGGCCGACCACCTCGCCGAGATGGGCTTCGTCGAGGCGGTGCAGAGGATCCTGCGCCAGACCCGACGGGGCGGCCAGCGGCTGCTCTTCTCGGCCACGCTCGACGGGCGGGTGCAGGGGCTCGTCGACGAGTTCATGCCGCGACCCGCCATCCACGAGGTCATCGCGGGCGATGGCTCGGCCGGCGCCGCCGGCGAACCCGACCTGCCCGAGGGCGTCGACCACCGCGTGCTCATCGTGCTCCGGGAGCACAAGGACGACGCGCTCGTGCAGCTGGCGCGCGACGGATTCCACGGCCGCAGCCGAGGCC
>NZ_JBHSRW010000489.1:0-581 GCF_042659205.1 Leucobacter soli | reverse complement strand
AGGTCGCGGCAGGCTGCCACCGCCTTCGCCGTCAGCACGTCGGCGACGGCCTCGCGGAAGCTCGCCGCGACGTCGGGAACCGGCACCGGCTCACCGGCGGCCTCGGCCTTCTCGACCCAGCGCGCGACCGAGGTCTTCAGCCCGGAGAAGGAGAAGTCGTAGCGGTGCCGCGCGAGGTCCTTGGGCAGCGTCAGACCGCGCGGGAAGCGGATCGCGGCAGGGTCGCCGTCCGCGGCGACCCGGTCGATGTGCGGCCCTCCCGGGTAGGGCAGGCCGAGCAGCCGGGCGACCTTGTCGAAGGCCTCCCCGGCGGCATCGTCGATCGTCTCCCCCAGCAGCTCCACATCGCTCACGAGGTCGCGCACGAGCAGCAGCGAGGTGTGCCCTCCCGAGACGAGCAGCGCCACGGTCGGCAGCTCGAGCTCGCCCGCCGTCCCGGCCACCTCGCGCAGCCCCTCCCCCTGCAGCAGGTCGGCGCCGACGTGGCCCACCAGATGGTTCACCGCGTAGAGCGGCTTCCCGAGCGCGACGGCGAGCGACTTCGCCGCGGCGACACCGACCATGAGCGCGCCGGCGAGACC
>NZ_JBHSRW010000488.1:0-582 GCF_042659205.1 Leucobacter soli | reverse complement strand
CCCGCGGCGGCGGCGCGTGCCGGCCATTTCGCCGTGACGTGGGTGAGCGCTTTGGCGAGGATCCGAGGCGTCGGATCCGCACCCGAGTCGGGACCCGCGCCAGCCTCCGCGTCCGTTCGGGGCTCTCCGGCGAGCGTTCCGTCGCGTCCGTGGGCGTCTCCCGAGGCGACGAGGGCTCCGGTGCCGCGCGGGGCGGAGTCTAGCTCGGGCGCGTCGAGTGCGATGGCGATGACTTCGACCCGATCGTGGGCGGCGCAGAGCCCGGCGACCTGCTCGGGTCGTCGATCGCCGAGCAGCCAGCGGGCGGGGCGCTCCGGCACTGCCAGCACGACCGCGTCGACGACTTCTTCGCCCCAGGTCCCGCCCAGACCCCAGCCGCACTGCGACGGTCGACTCGGTTCCGCGTCCGCGAGCGGCAGGATCCGTTCCACGTGGGCGCCGAGTCTCACGACCGCGCTATGACGCTCGAGCTCGTCGGTCAGGGCATCCACCAAGCTGGCCATGCCGAGGCGGAGGCCGGCGACCGCGGATCCGGCGGCGGTGCGGCTGCCTCGCAGCTCGACCGCTGCGGCGACGAGGGAG
>NZ_JBHSRW010000487.1:0-584 GCF_042659205.1 Leucobacter soli | reverse complement strand
TCTCGACACCGTCGCCGCGTTCCACCGGACCGCCCCGCTCAGCCGAGCCGAGGCGGAGGCGCTCTGGCCGCTCGTCGTGCTGCGCGCGGCCCTCCTGGTCGCGAGCGGTTGGCGCCAGCTCGAGATCGACGGGAGCAATGCGTACGCGCGCGAGCGGATCGCGGGGGAGCAGTCGATCTTCGACGCCGCGACGCGCTACCCGCTCCGCGAGATGACGGAGCAGGTCCTGGCGCGACTGGGCCTGATCTCGGGCACGCCGGCGCCGACCGGCTCGGGCGAGGGCGCCCTGAGGTCGGTGCTGCCCGGCCTGCGCGGAGAGGTGGCGATCCTCGATCCGGGTATCGAGTCCGACGCCCTGGACGCGGGGCGCTGGCTCGACCCCGAGGCGGAGAACGGACTGGCGGACGCGGCCTTCGCCGCCGGGGCGCACGCCGCGGTGATGCCGTACGGCGTCTACCGCCTCACCCGCACCCGGGTGGACCGCAGCGACGCCGCAGAGACCTGGCCGACCCGTGCGCTCGGCCGAGGCGAACCCCTCCGGCAGGAACACGCTGCGCATCCCCTGCGCCAACCACTTCAGCGGA
>NZ_JBHSRW010000486.1:0-584 GCF_042659205.1 Leucobacter soli | reverse complement strand
GTTCCTCGAGCAGGAACCGGGTCGCCGTCGCGATGGTCTGCCGGGTGCTGTCGCCGGCGAGCGCCCCGCGCACGGCGGCCAGGCCGTCGGTCGCGGGGATCCTGCGTTTCGCCATGGGCTTCAGCCTAGACCGAGCGCAGCGGCCGGGCACCACGGCCAGGCCGGCGGCCAGGCGGATCAACCGAGCAACCGAGCAACCGAGCAACCGAGCAACCGAGCAGCCGAGCAGAGCGGACACGCAGTGCGTCCGCTGCGATCGGCACCGCCGTCACTCGGGCCGGATCGGCAAGTAGGCTTGTCGCGTGAAGATTCTCGTGCTGGGGCCGGGTGCCCGCGAACACGCCATCGTCAAAGCTCTCCTCGCCGAGGAGTCCGCCCACGAGGTGGTGTGCGCGCCGGGCAATGCCGGCATCGCGGCCGCCGGCGTCGAGACGCCGGAACTCGATGCGAACGATCCGGTCGCGGTCGCGAATTTCGTGCAGGATCGGGGCTTCGACCTCGTCGTGATCGGCCCGGAGGCGCCGCTCGTGGCGGGCGTCGCCGATCCGCTGCGGGAGCGCGGCGTGCCGGTCTTCGGGCCCGGG
>NZ_JBHSRW010000485.1:0-591 GCF_042659205.1 Leucobacter soli | reverse complement strand
GGCGCACCGGCGGTGCCGCTCGGCTCCCCGTCGTCGTTCGACCGCTGCACCCGGCCGTCGGCGCCGAGCACGAACGCGCTGCAATGGTGCCTGGCCCGCGGATGCCTCGCCCGTGCCGCGGCGATGGACTCGCGCGCGGCCGCCTCGGTCTCCACGCGTTCGAGCCGCGCCAGGAATCGCGAGCGCGAGATCTCGATCTCGGCGTCGACGGTTCGTGCGATCGTCCGGTACTCCACCCCTCCATTCTGCCGGGCCGCGGTGCGTGATCCCGCGCATCCCCGGAGGTGAGCGAGCCCGAATCAGGGGTGAGGCCACCGGGTAGGCTCGATGCGTGAGCGTGCGTGTGGATTCCTGGATCTGGGCGGTGCGCCTGGCGAAGACCCGCAGCCAGGCGACGGCCGCCTGCAAGGCCGGGCACGTGCGCGTGGGCGACGCCACCGCGAAGCCCGCGCAGCCGGTGAGCGAAGGCGACGTGGTGCGGGTACGACTCCACGGCTTCGAGAAGATCTACCGCGTCACCGGTCTCGGCACCCGTCGGGGCAGCGCGGCCGAGGCGGCTGCCCTCTTCGAGGATCTGACGCCGCCCGCGCC
>NZ_JBHSRW010000484.1:0-595 GCF_042659205.1 Leucobacter soli | reverse complement strand
GAACACTCCGCGCAGCCGCGCGTCATCGGCGGCGTCGCCGAGCAGCGCCCGCACCGTCTCGGCTCGGTAGTCCGCGGCGCGCAGGTCCCCGCGCAGCCGGTCGATCAACTCGGGATTCACCCGTCAAGCCTATTCGCCCCTCGCGTGCGGGCGATCACCGGCTGCTCGGGCGTGCGGCTGCATCGCCGCCTGCACGGCCCGCCTGCTCAGTAGGCGACGGTGAAACGGGCGCGATGGTGCGCGGGTTCCTCGATCTCGTCGACCACCGCGACGCCGAAGTCGGCGCCGCCGATCGCCGATCGTCCCGCTTCGTCGGTGAGCAGCACGTCTCCGCCGATCCGGTACTCCCCCGTGTACTCGCCGGCCACCCACGGGCCGAAATCGCCGGCGGGGCTGACGAGGAACCAGTCGAGGGACTCGGGAGACACGCGCAGATCGTCGAGCACCTCGCCCATCTCCAGCGCCTCGGGCTTGTACTCCTCGTCGAATGCCGGGGTGTCGACGAGTCGCGGGCCGTCCTCGGACGCGAGCAGCGACCCGGCCCCGCCGATCACGCCGAGCCGCACGCCCGCCTCGGCGGCCTCGCGAGCGAGCG
>NZ_JBHSRW010000483.1:0-603 GCF_042659205.1 Leucobacter soli | reverse complement strand
CTGTCCGGCCGGTCCGCGGCGCCGCACGCCGCGCGAACGGCATACTGAGGGTGTGTCGAAGCACAGTGACCGAACGGTGCGCATCGCGCGGATCCTGCTCGGCGTCTTCGCCGTCGCGCTCGGAGTCGTCGTGCTCCTGCCGTCGGACGGGCACACCGCGCTCACCCTGACCGCGCGTGCGGCACGCTGGGCCGCCGAGGCGACGGGCCTGCCCTACCCGCAGGTCTTCGCGGCGATCGAGTTCGGTGCCAACGCGGCGCTCTTCCTGCCGCTCGGTCTCCTCCTGCCGCTCACCGTAGGCGGTGTGCGCGGCGATCGGAGCGCACTTCCTCGCACACCGCGGCGAACGGCGGTGCTCGCAGGGTTCGCGGTGCTCACCGGGTTCGCCGTCTCGCTCGGGATCGAATCGCTGCAGCGCGTCATACCCGGCCGCGTCAGCGACCCGAGAGACGTGATCGCCAACACCCTCGGCGCCCTCCTGGGTGCGCTGATCCTGTCGTTTCTACTCGCTCTTCGGTCGGAGCCGGATCCCGCGACGCCGCAGGCCGCCCCGCCGACGCGGACTCCGACGCCGACGCGGACTCCGGCGCCGACGCGGACACC
>NZ_JBHSRW010000482.1:0-618 GCF_042659205.1 Leucobacter soli | reverse complement strand
CGCCCGCGAGGGTGAGCGGCCAGACGACGAGCGGGACGCCGGCGAGCACGAGCGCGATGCCGGTGTTCGCGAGCAGCAGGCGGACGTTCTGGGCCCGGCGATCCGGCACGGTGAGCGTGCTGCGGGTGAGCGCGATCGCGAAGTGCTGGCTCCAGACGAGGATCGCGTGCGTGATCGCGCCGAGGAAGAGCAGGTGCAGAAGCAGCCACGGCGCCGCCGGCAGGTTGCGGTGGGCGACGGCGGCGACGATCGCGAGGATCAGCCACAGCAGCGTGGGCAGGTCGCGCAGCACCCAGAAGCCGCGGCCCGGCGCGCGCTTCGGGAGAGCTCCGAGGGCGGGTTCGGAAGCGTGTTCGCGGCCGGATTCGGAGGTCGGCTCCGACGCGTGCGACGCGAGGAGGCCGGGCATGCGCGCCGACGCGCGCTCGACCACCCGGTCCTGATCCTGCTCGGAGCTCCGATCCTGTGCGGGGCTCCGATCCCGTGTGGCGCCTCCGGACTGATCCTGCGCGGCGGGCTCGTGGTCGCTGCGTTCAGGCACGGTCGGCTCCTTCCGCGGCGGATCCGGCGGCTGCGGAGGATCCGGCGGGGTCGCCGGTACTGTTGGCGTCGCCCGGT
>NZ_JBHSRW010000481.1:0-622 GCF_042659205.1 Leucobacter soli | reverse complement strand
CGCGAACTCCGGCAGGCGCCCCGCAAAGGCGTCCGGCGCGATCGAGGCGTCGGCATGCGTCACACGGGTGCGCCGCGGCGGGAACCGCTCCGCCTGCACGTAGTCGAGCTCGACGAGCCGCTGCACCTCTGCGCTGCGCGAATGCGCGGCGAAATAGAGGCCGGCGCCCGACTGCTCCGCACGCACCAGCGCTGCGTCGCGCGCATGCACGTAGGGAGCGAGGGGCTCGGCGAGCACCGGGTCGCCGTCGTCCCACATGAGGATGGCGCCGAGGTGATGCGCCGGCGCGTAGACGGCGGAGCGGTTGCCCAGGATCACCCGGGGCACCGGATCCAGCGCGCGGAGAAAACCGGCGTAGCGCTCCGCGTTCGACTGGCGGGCGTCGACGCGGATCAGATCCGAGTGGCCCAGCGCCTCGAAGGCGTCGCGCAACTGCTCGAGATCCCGGTAGTCCGGCGTCACGACGATCGCGCTGCGCCCGCGAGCGAACACGGCCAGCGCGGCGCGGGCGAGCCGGACCGCCCAGCCCCCGACCCACTCCCCTGTTGCGAGGCGCTCCGGTCCGTGCGAAGCGGTGATGCAGAGGCGCCCGCCGTCGACCAGCAGCTCCGCGAGCTCGCAC
>NZ_JBHSRW010000480.1:0-628 GCF_042659205.1 Leucobacter soli | reverse complement strand
CGACCTCGATCTGCCCGAGGGCGGCGGCGGTCGCGCTTCGCCGCTCCGCCACCGTTCCGCGGTCGCTGAACGCGTCGAGGTAGACCTTGAGCTTCGGCTCGGTGCCGCTCGGCCGGATCATCACGCGCGAACCGTCGGCGAGATCGTAGGCGAGCACGTTCGCGCGGACGGGGGCCAGGCCTGGCCGCCGGAAATCGCGCACCTGCTCGACCGCTCGGCCGGCGAAGCCGCGCGGCGCGTTGGCCCTCACCCATGCGGAGAGCGCCTCGACATCGGCGACCCGCTCGCGCCGCAGCACGATCTGCGCGCTGGCGAAGTGGCCGAACCGCTCGCTCGCCTCGTCGAGCAGATCCCACACCGTCCGGCCGCCGGCGTACAACTCGCAGGCCATCGCGAGCGCCTCCGCCGCGGCCGAGATGCCGTCCTTGTCGCCCACGACCTCGGGGTCGGTGAGGTAGCCCAGCGCCTCCTCGAATCCGAACAGCAGACCGGGCACGCGGGAGACCCATTTGAAGCCGGAGAGGGTCTCGGCGTGATCCAGCCCGTGCGCGCGGGCGACCGCGCCCAGCGCCGGTGAGCTCACGATCGTGTTGGCCAGCGTGCCGCGGGGCGCACGGCCCTCGCGCTC
>NZ_JBHSRW010000479.1:0-649 GCF_042659205.1 Leucobacter soli | reverse complement strand
GACCGGCACCGAGCTGACCGGCACCGGGCTGACGGGCATCGAGCTGCCGGGCGACGAGTTCGCTGAACAGCGCCTCGAGCACCAGCCCGGGCGTGACGTTTCGATGCAGGCGCTCCCGCGCGCGCTCGACGGCGGCGGCGGCCGACATGACGCGCTCCGCGCCCCATGCCTCGGCGAGGCGGGCGATCCGCTCGCCCTGCTCGAGGTTCACGAGCTCGAGACCGGCCTGCAGCACCGAGAGCAGCATGTCCCGGTAGAGGGAGAGCAGGTCGGTGAGGATCCGGTCGATGCCGTCGCGCAGGCTGCGCGTGGCCCGCCGCTTCTGGTCCTCTTCGAGTGCACGGATCTGGGCGCGCAACTGCGGCGGGATCGCGGCCCCCGGCGCGAGGCCGAGATGCCGCAGCGCGTCCTCCCGCTCGGATGCGTCCAGCTGCTCCGTGTAGGCGTCGGCGTCCGCCTGCGCCACTTTCAGCAGCTCGGCCGCGGCACCCATGGCCTCGCCGAGCGTCTCTACGCCGAGCGCCAGCTCCATGGTCCGTTCGCGGCGTTCCAACGCCGCGGGTTCGCCTGCGAGCCGCCGCGCCTTGCCATGTACCTCGGCGTCGCCGAAGGTGGAGAGCAGATCATCCTGCAGCTGATACGCGAGACC
>NZ_JBHSRW010000478.1:0-668 GCF_042659205.1 Leucobacter soli | reverse complement strand
AGGCCGACCGCGAACGGGCGCGCGCTGCCGAGCAGTTCGACACGGATTTCGCCCGCAGGCGAGAGGCGCAGGAGCAGGGTCTCGCCGATGCGCTCACGCTGCACAAGCTCGTCATCGGCGACGAGATCGCGGAGCACGAGGCGAAGCTCGCCGACGAGCGCGAGACGCTCGATGCGTTCCTGACCCGCGAGCGCGAGGCGCAGGAGCGCACGGCTGCGGCGGAGGAGGCCCGGCTGGCGCAGGCGCTCGAGACGCACGAGCGGCGCATCGCCGAGGAGAGCGACGCCCACACGGCACGGATCGCCGCCGACCGTCAGGCCCACGACCTCCGCATCGCGGCGGAGAGCGACGCGCACGCCGCTCGGATCGCGTCCGAGAGCGAGGCCCACGAGCTCCGCATCGCGAACGAGAGCGAGGCCCACGCCAAGAGGATCGCGGAGGAGGCGGCCGCGCACACCGCCGAGCTCGCTCGCACCCGTGAGGAGCACGACGGAGCGCTCTCCCGAGAACGCGCGGAGCACGATGCGACCATCGCGCAGGAGCGCGACGCGCACGAGGCCCGGATCGCCGAGGAGCACGCCGCTCATACGGCCGGGATCGCGGCGGAGCTGGAGGCGCACGAGCAGCGGATCGCGGCGGAGACCGCTGAGCAGGCGCGCAAGCTCGCG
>NZ_JBHSRW010000477.1:0-671 GCF_042659205.1 Leucobacter soli | reverse complement strand
GGCGAGGCCCCGGGCGTTCCGCTCGATGCCCAGGCCGGCCGCGACCGCCGTCGCGATGCTCTCCGGCATGGCGGTGCTCTCCGGCTTGGCAACGCCGTCCGGCGCGGCGGCATTCCTCCCCGGAACCGCATCGCACGGACTCGACGAGCGAGCAGCCGCGACGCCGCGGCTCGCGAATCCCACCCGCTCTGCCGACCGCACGAGTGAGGCGAAGCCTCTTCCCCGGGGCTTCCACTGGCCTCCGTTGCAGGCGTAGTCGGCTGCGGCACGGCCGGCCCGCGCGCCGAACACCAGCCCTTCGAGCAGCGAGTTCGAGGCGAGGCGGTTCGCGCCGTGCACCCCGGTCGAGGAGGTCTCGCCGGCGGAGAAGAGGCCGGGAACCGTGCTCCGTCCGTCGAGATCGCTGAGTACGCCGCCCATCGTGTAGTGGGCCGCCGGCGACACCGGCACGGGCTCTCTGCTCCAGTCGTAGCCGTGCGCCTGCAGCGCAGCGGAGATCCCGGGGAATCGTCGCACGAACGCGCCGGAGCCGCCGTCGCGTTCGATTGCGGTCGCATCGAGCCACACGCTCTCTGCGCCGCCCGCGCCGAGGATCCGGTGGATCTCCCGAGCCACCACGTCGCGCGGCGCGAGCTCGGCGGCGGGACTCGCGGCGCGCATGAAGCGACGCC
>NZ_JBHSRW010000476.1:0-673 GCF_042659205.1 Leucobacter soli | reverse complement strand
CTCGAAGTGGATGCCGACGCCGTCGCGGAGGCGCTCGTCGCCGATGCGCGCGAGCTCGCCTGGCTCGGCATGCTCGCGCCGGTCGACCGCTAGGAGTGCAGCGCCGCCGGGTACGGCGGTGCCCAGCCGGGCCCGGTAGCATGGACTCCTGATGATGCGCACGATCGATCTCCGCCACCAGCACCTCGGCCGTTCGGAGTTGCTTCGCCTGGTACCGCGCGCCGCAGTCGACACGGGCACCGCCGTCGAGCGGGTCAAGCCGCTCGTCGATGCGGTCCGGGATCGCGGCGAGGCCGCCCTGCGCGAGCAGGCCCGCGACTTCGACGGCGTCGACGGGCACGCACTGCGGGTGCAGCCCGAGCGCATCGCCGCATCGCTCGATACCTGCCCGCCCGAGGTGCGCGCGGCGCTCGAGGAGCTGATCGCGAAGCTGCGGCCCGCTTCGGAGGCCCAGGTGCCGGCCGAACAGGTGACCCGTTTCGGCGACGGCGCGACGATCACGCAGCGGTGGCAGCCGGTCGGCAGGGTCGGACTCTACGCTCCCGGAGGCAAGGCCGCCTACCCGTCCTCCGTGCTCATGAACGCGGTCTCCGCCCAGGCCGCCGGGGTGCCGAGCCTGGCGCTCGCCTCGCCGGCGCAGCGCGACAACGGCGGTGCACCGCACGAGGCGGTG
>NZ_JBHSRW010000475.1:0-674 GCF_042659205.1 Leucobacter soli | reverse complement strand
GGGCGCCCGGCGCGCGCCGCGAGCTCCGTGTAGGTGACCGCCTCTCCCGCGGGAACCCGACGCAGCGCACGCCAGACCTCGCCGCGGAAGGGCGTCTCCGGCTGGGCGACGGGGAGGTCGTCGAGCGCTGTGAACTCGCCGGCGGCGTAGGATCGCAGCGCCTCGGCGATCGGACCGGAGCCGGTCGGTGCCTCCTCGACTCCACGGACCGCGAGAGAGGGATCGAGCCGGGCCAGCCGTTCCTCGAGGCTGCGGGCGGCAGGATCCTCGGCGGTCGCGAAGCCCGCCGCACGGATCGCGCCGTCCTCGGGCGTGACGAGCGCGTGGAACGGCGCGTCGATGATGCCGACGACGATGCGGGTGAGCGGAGCGTTCATGACGGATCCTTCGTGTCGGGCGCAATGGCGGTGGCGTGGCCGGTGGTAGCGGTGCCGGAGCGAGTGGCGGTGCCGGTGCCGGCGGTGGCGGTTGTGCCGGCGGTCTCGGTGGCTGTAGCGGTGGGCGTGCCGCCCGCCGCCTTCGCGGCGATGCCGACCGAGGCTCGGGCGGCGAGGAAGTCGGCCCAGAGGTGCTGCGTGGCGTAGCCGCGGAACGGACGCCAGGGTTCCGCGATCCCGCGGGTTTCGCGGTCGGTGCGGGCGCCGAGCGCGCGGCGCAGGATCAGGTCTCCGGCG
>NZ_JBHSRW010000474.1:0-675 GCF_042659205.1 Leucobacter soli | reverse complement strand
GACGCGCCCCCGGCGTGCCCCGCGCCGACACCGGCGCAGGCGGTGACCCGGCCGACCGGCATCACGGGGGTGTTCGACGCGCCCGCAGCGCCGGTCCCCGATGACGGCGAGTTCGACGAGACCGTGGTCGTCCCCCGCCGCCCGACGACGGCGTGGAGCCTCGTGCTCCCCGACGGCGAGACCTTCGACCTCGGGCCCGACACCATCATCGGCCGCCGTCCGGTCGCCGCGGACGGAGCCGAGACCCTGGAGATCCCGGATCCGACCCGAACGCTCTCGAAGACCCATGTGCGCCTGCGGATCGAGGACGATCAGCCCACGGTCGAGGATCTCGGCTCGACGAACGGCCTGCTGCTGATCCACGACGACGGCCGCGAGGAGGACGTGACGCCGCACACGCGCGTGCCCGCTACTCCGCACATGCTCTTCGGCACGCTGCAGGTCACGCTGCATCGGCTCGGCGGCGCGGCGTGAACGCACGTCGCGAGCAGCCGCTGCTCGAGGTCTCCGCGCGCACCGACGCGGGTCTGCGACGGCGGCAGAACGAGGACTGGCTGCTCGCCGCCGATCCGTGCTTCCTGGTCGCCGACGGCATGGGCGGACACGAGGCGGGCGATGAGGCCAGCCGTGCCGCCATCGCCGCATTCAGCGAGGAGTTCACGGCGCCCGGGCCCG
>NZ_JBHSRW010000473.1:0-676 GCF_042659205.1 Leucobacter soli | reverse complement strand
AGCGCTACCTCGAACAGCCCGCGGACGACACGACGCTCGTCCTTCGCCACGCCGGAGGGCAGCGCGGCGATCTGCTCGGGGTCGAAGCCCGCGGCGATGACCGTCACGCGCACTTCGTCGCCGAGGGTGTCGTCGATCACGGTGCCGAAGATGATGTTCGCCTCCTGGTGCACCACGTCCTGCACCAGCTCGGAGGCCTCGGTGATCTCGCTCAGCGCCAGGTTGGAGGAGCCCTGGATCGAGAGGAGCACCCCGTGCGCGCCTTCGATGCTGGTCTCGAGGAGCGGCGAGGCGACCGCGAGCTCGGCGGCCTTGATGGCGCGGTCCGCGCCGCGCGCCGAGCCGATGCCCATGAGCGCGCTGCCGGCGCCCTGCATGACCGACTTCACGTCGGCGAAGTCGACGTTGATGAGACCCGGGGTCGTGATCAGATCGGTGATGCCCTGCACGCCGGCGAGCAGCACCTGGTCGGCGGCCGCGAACGCCTCGATCATGCTGATCCCGGGTTCGCTGATCTCGAGGAGTCGGTCGTTCGGCACCACGATGAGCGTGTCCACGGCCTCGCGCAGCGTATGGATCCCGCCGTCGGCCTGCGCCGCACGGCGCTTGCCCTCGAAGCTGAACGGGCGCGTGACCACGCCGATCGTGAGGGCGCCGACGGCGCGGGCGATGCGGG
>NZ_JBHSRW010000472.1:0-676 GCF_042659205.1 Leucobacter soli | reverse complement strand
GCGGGATCCTCGTCGCCCTCCTCGCGCGTGTTGTCCGCGATCGCCGGGCAGACGACGTACACCTGCCGGCCCGCGGCGACCTCCTCCGTCGCACGGCGCCAGGCGCGCTCCGCCCAGGCCGGTTTCTCGAGCACCGGCACCGCGAACGTCTCGATGCCCCGGCGCCCGGCCGGCAGCTCGCGGATCACGCTCGTCTCGAGATCCCCGAAGGCCGTGAGCGCCACAGTCCGTGGAATCGGCGTAGCCGTCATCGCGAGCACATGCGGCTCGGCACCTTTGAGCCGCAGCGCCTCGCGCTGCTCCACCCCGAAGCGGTGCTGCTCGTCCACCACGATCAGTCCGAGATCGTAGAAGCTCACCCCCTCGCTCAGTAGCGCATGCGTGCCCACCACGATCCGCGCACTTCCGCTCGCGATCTCGAGCAGCGCCCGGCGCCGCTCCGCCACCGGCATCTTGCTCGTCAGCAGCACCGGCCGCACCCGGTCCAGGAGGTCGTGCCCCGGCGCGTCATCAGCCGAATGCTCGGTGCTTGCCGGCTCGGCGCGGAGCGCCTCGGTGCTTGCCGACTCGGCGCGGAGCGCCTCGGTGCTTGCCGACTCGGCGCGGAGCGCCTCGGTGATACTGCGGAAGTGCTGCGCCGCGAGCACCTCCGTCGGGGCGAGCAGCGCGCTCTGGC
>NZ_JBHSRW010000471.1:0-676 GCF_042659205.1 Leucobacter soli | reverse complement strand
GCGGACGGCGCGGCGAAGCTGTCGAAGGGCGTCGGCGCGCTCGCGACGGGAGCCGGGGATCTCGCGACGGGAGCCGGGGATCTCGCCACCGGTGCGAAGCAGGCCGCCGCGGGCGGGCAGACGCTGGCCGACGGCGTGAAGGGCTACACCGACGGCGTCAACACCGCGATCGGCGGGCTCCAGCAGGGCGCCGCGGCAGCGATCGCACCGCTGCAGCAGTACCGCGATGCGATCGCGGACGACACCATCCCGATGCCGAGTCCGGAGGCGAAGGAGCAGGCCCTCGCAGGCCTGGATCAGCTCCTCGCTCAGCTCGGCGCACTGTCGTCCGAGGACCCGGAGACGGATCTCAACCAGCTCAAGGCGGGCGGCACCGGCCTCGCGAAGGGCGCGCAGGATTCGGCCGACGGCCAGAAGAAGCTCGCGACGGGGGCCAAGAAGCTCGCGAAGGGCGCCTCGAAGCTCTCGGACGGAGTGGACGAGCTCGAGACCGGGACTTCGACCCTCGCGACGGGTGCGCGGAAGCTCTCCACCGGCACGTCGGCGTTCGCCGACGGGGCGTCCCTGCTCGCGGCGGGCGGCGCCCTGCTGGCGACCGGCACGACCGAGCTCGCCTCGGGCACCGAACAGCTCGCGACCGGTGCCCGGCAGTCGGCGGTCGGAGCGCAGGGTCTGG
>NZ_JBHSRW010000470.1:0-682 GCF_042659205.1 Leucobacter soli | reverse complement strand
CCGAGCAGCGCGCGGAGCAGGGCGGCCCGATGGCCGACGTGCGGGATGCCATCGAATCCCGCTTCGACGCGCATACGCCGCCGGTGATCGATGGCGCCGATCCGGCCGGGCCCGGCACCGCGCCGAACGCGTCGGAATAGTTCCATGGCGTTCCCGCCCGAAGCGCCGGTGCAGGTCGAGGTCCCGATCCTCAGCCTGCGGCGGCACGGCCGGTACCTGGTCCTCCCGGCGCTGCTGCTGCTCGCCGTGGCAGCCGCCGCCGGCTTCTGGGTAGGGGCGCTGCCCGAGCCGTGGATGAACTGGGCCGCCGGTGCCGGCGGGGCACTGGCCGCGATCCTCGTCGGCCTCGGGCCGATACTCGGCTGGATGGCCACGCGCACCACGATCACGAACCGGCGCGTGATCCAGCGCCACGGCTTGCTCGTGCACCATCGGAGCGAGGTTCCGCTCAGCCGGGTCCGCAGCGTGCACCTGCGACGCGGACCGGTGCAGCGGATGTTCCGCTCCGGCGACATCGAGTTGCTGATCGGCACGGAGCCCGCCGCCGTGCTGCGCGACGTGCCCGGCTGCGTCGCGGTGGTCGATGCGCTGCAGGAGCTGATCGAGCACAACTTCGCGCTGGGCGCGACCGGGAGCACCGGGGGGCACATCGGCTCCGCCTCGCAGGGAGCGCCCGCCGGGC
>NZ_JBHSRW010000469.1:0-682 GCF_042659205.1 Leucobacter soli | reverse complement strand
CGGGCTTCGCGGCCCAGCGCCAGGAGGGGCGGCCGCGGCCGTCGGGCTCGCCGTCGATCCGCGATACGTAGCCGTCCTGCCACAGCGCCCGGAGGTGGCCGCGCACGGTGTTCTGGTGCCAGCCGGTCGACTCGGCGAGCTCGGCGATCGACGACGGGTCGCGCTGTGACTCGAGGTCGCGCAGCAGCGCCTCCCGCGTCGGCGAGTGCCGCCGACCGGAGGAGGATCGGCGGGTGTCTGCGGGCTCCCTATTTTTCACACTATATAGTGTAGTAATTAATCGGACATCGAATTCGAGGAAGTGCAATGTCGAGCATCGAGATCCACCGGAACCGCGAGGACGCCGGTGCCGCAGGAGGTACCGGCTGCGCCTGCGGCGGCCACGACGAGGGCACGCCCGAGGTCGACGTGCAGACCATCCCGCACGCGGTGCGGCACGCGGCGATCTTCGGGATGCTCGACGGGATCCGGCCCGGCTTCGCCCTGATCCTCTCGGCCACGCACGACCCGGTGCCGCTGCTGCAGCAGCTCGATGAACGGTCGCACGGCATCTTCGACGTCGAGTACCTCGACCGCGGGCCCGAGCGGTGGCGGCTGCACATCCGCCGCCGCCCGGTCGGTTGAGCGCACCCGCCGAGCAGCTGATGGTCCGCGCCGAGCAGTCGGGGCCGGCGCTGAGCGG
>NZ_JBHSRW010000468.1:0-684 GCF_042659205.1 Leucobacter soli | reverse complement strand
GAGGGCCGTGGCGTCGATCCGCCCGGAGGCATCGGTCACCCGCACGGTGCGGGGAGCCCAGAGATCCCGCTCGATCCGCCACAGCGCCAGGCGCGCCTCGCCGGGCATCGCGCCCGACCCGTCGGCGAGCACGCCGCTCGACGCGTCGATCGATGGCTCGGTCGATAATGCCGGGAGCGCAGCGCCGTCGTCGATGGACGCGGCGAGTGGCGCCGTGGATGCGGTCTCGTTCATGATGCGGCCTCCGTGCGGTCGGGAGCGGATGGATCGTCGGGCCCACCGGCGGGCTCCTGCCGTCGAGCGCTTTCGCGTTCCGCGGCCGCCACGAGCATCCGCGTGTACGCGTGCCGCGGCTCGCGCAGCACCTGCTCGGTGTCGCCCGCCTCCATGACCTCGCCGCCCTGCAGCACGATCGCCCGGTCGGCGATCCGCGCCACGACGCCCAGGTCGTGCGTGATGAACAGCGTGGCGAGCCCGAGTTCGTCGCGCAGCCGTGCGAGCAGGGCGAGGATCTGCGCCTGCACCGAGACGTCGAGCGCCGAGACGCTCTCGTCGCAGATGAGCAGCTGCGGCCCGGGAGCGAGCGCGCGGGCGATGGCGACGCGCTGGCGCTGGCCGCCAGAGAGCTGGGACGGTCGTCGCCTCGCCAGCTCGGGGTCGAGGTCGACGAGTGCGAGCAGCTCG
>NZ_JBHSRW010000467.1:0-687 GCF_042659205.1 Leucobacter soli | reverse complement strand
TGAATTGGCCTGGTTTCAGTTCCGATCTTTATATAAGGATGGAACTACGATGCCAAGCAAATACGACCCTGAACTTCGTCAGCGTGCGCTCCGCATGCTCGCGGAGGCCCGCCCCGAACATGAATCGCTGACCGCCGCTTGCCGACACGTCGGCGGCCTCCTTGGGGTGAGCCCCGAGACGCTGCGCGTGTGGCAGCGCCGCTACGACATCGATACCGGGGTGAAGCCCGGGGTCACTACCGACATGGCCGAAGAGAACCGACGCCTGCGACGCGAGAACGCCGAGCTGAAGAAGGCCAACGAAGTTCTTAAAGCAGCGAGCGTGTTTTTCGCGAAGGAACTCGACCAGCCACGAACGAAATGATCCAGTTCATCGACGAGTATCGTGATCGTTTCGGGGTCGAGTTCCTCTGCCGTACACTCAGGACGGCAGTTCGTGGGTTCCTCACCTCCCGCGGGTACCGGGCAGCGAAACATCGCCCCGCCTCAGCGAGACAGCTCCGCGATGAACTGCTCGTGTCCGAGATCCAACGCCTCCACGCGAAGCACTACAGCGTGTACGGGCGACGGAAAATGCATGCCTTGCTTCGGCGTGAGGGGTGGGAGATCGGCCGGGATCAGACGGAACGCCTCATGAAACTCGCAGGGGTGCGCGGGGTCAGGAAATCGAAGCGGATATTCACTACT
>NZ_JBHSRW010000466.1:0-690 GCF_042659205.1 Leucobacter soli | reverse complement strand
GCCCGCCGCACCCGCGGCCCGCACCTGGCAGGGGCCGAGCGCCCCGGCGCGCCTCGGGATCCTGCGCCGCGCGAAGTCGATCGCGATCGTCGGCGCGTCGAACAACCCGGCGCGCGCGAGCTACTTCGTCGCCACCTACCTGCTGGCGAGCTCGCCGTACGACGTGTACTTCGTGAACCCGCGCGCCGACGAGATCCTGGGCCGCAAGGTCTACGCCTCGCTCGCCGACCTGCCGGTCGTGCCCGACATCGTCGACGTGTTCCGCAAGCACGACGACCTGCCCGAGGTCGCCCGCGAGGCCGTCGCGATCGGCGCGAAGACGCTGTGGCTGCAGCTCGGATCCTGGAACGAGGAGGCGGCCGCGATCGCCGAAGCGGCCGGCCTTGACGTGGTCATGGACCGCTGCGTGAAGATCGAGCACGCCCGCTTCCACGGCGGGCTGCACCTCGCCGGCTTCGACACGGGCGTGATCTCGTCGAAGCGCCAGGTCGTCTCGAAGTAGGGCTTCCGCCTCCGGCCGGCGGGGCGGCGGAATCCGGCAGTTCCGGCTGATCTCGCAGTTGGGGCTGACCGATCGCGCCGAACGGATCCTCCCGAACTGCGAGATCCTCCCGAACTGCGGGGCCGGACGGCCGGACGCCATCCGGCGGGCCCAGAGCTCCGCCGCGCGCGGGTCGCGGCGCGGGGATG
>NZ_JBHSRW010000465.1:0-704 GCF_042659205.1 Leucobacter soli | reverse complement strand
AGCAGCGAGCGCTCGCTCGGATCCTCGGGATCGGCGCCGGCCTCGACGAGCGCGGTGTACCGGCCGCGATCCACCGCCGTCACCATCCCGGTCACGGCGTCGGCGTGCTCGGGTCGGCGCTTGGTGCGGGGCCGATTGGCCTTCGGGTTGGGGCGCTGGCGGACGGCGTGGTCGGCATACGCCGCGTACGGGCCGTCCTCGTCCTCGTCGTCGTCGGCCGAGTCCAGCCAGTTCATGCCCCGCGCGCTCATGCCCAGCGGGTTCCGTCCGGGGGCTCGGGCAGGGTGAGCATCCCGGGAAGGGACGTGCCGATCGAAGCGCCCGATGAGCTCGGCGTACCGGTGCCGCCCTGCGCCGCGTCGGCCGGGGCGACGCCGAGCATCCGCCCCCACAGCTCGGGGAACTCGGGCAGCGTCTTCGCGGTGGTGCCGATGTCGTCGACCTGCACGCCCGCGACGCGCAACCCGACGAGGGCTCCCGTCGTCGCCATGCGGTGGTCGGCGTAGGCGCGCCAGGTCCCGCCGTGCAGTTCCGCCGGGCGGATCTCGATGCCGTCCTCGAGCTCGTGCGCGTCGCCGCCGAGTCCGTTGATCTCTGCGACCAGCGCCGCGATCCGGTCCGTCTCGTGATGCCGGATGTGGCCAATGCCGGTGATCCGGCTCGTCGCCCCCGGCTCGCCGCCGGCGCCGGGCAGCGCCGCGATC
>NZ_JBHSRW010000464.1:0-705 GCF_042659205.1 Leucobacter soli | reverse complement strand
GGCCGACGCGGCCGCGGCGGCGAGGGCCTCGGTGTCGACCTCGAGGTCGTGGTGACCCGCGTTGGCGAGGATCACGTCGTGCGCGAGGTGCGGGAGGTCGGCGGCGCCGATGGCGCGCATGCCGCCGGTCGCGGTGATGATGATCTGGGCCTGGGGGAACACGTCGCGCCGCGCACCTACCGTGTGCCCGTCGGTGTGGGCTTCGAGTGCCCGGACCGGGTCGACCTCCGTGACGAAGGTGCGGGCCCCCAGGGCCTTCGCGTAGAGGGCGAGCCCCTTGCCGACGTAGCCGTAGCCGACGACGGCGACCCGCGCCCCGGCGATCTGGCGGTTGGTGAGGCGCAGGATCGCCTGCAACGTGGTCTGGCCGGTCGCGTAGCGGTTGTCGAAGAGGTGCTTGCAGCGCGCGTCGTTCGCAGTGAGCGCGGGGAAGGGCAGTCGGCCGGCCGCGGACATCGCCTGGAGCCGCGCGGTGCCGGTGGTGGTCTCCTCGGAGACGCCCTTCAGCCGAGCGAACACGTCGGGGCGATGCTCGGCCGTGCGCATGGTCAGCTCGGCCCCGTCGTCGATGATGTAGTCCGGCTCGCAGTCGGCCGCGGCGCGGAGCTCGCGCTCCCAGCTGCCGTAGTCCCCGCCGGCGTCGGCGACCACGGTCATGCCCCGCTCGCGCAGCGCGGCGACGACCGAGGCATCGGTGGTGCGCGG
>NZ_JBHSRW010000463.1:0-707 GCF_042659205.1 Leucobacter soli | reverse complement strand
GCTGCGGGGCTGCCACCGGCGTCGCCGCCCGTGTGGGTGCCGCCGCCGGGCAGCGTTCCGGCCGGGATCGGGGCCGGCAGGTACTTCACCGTGATGCCGATCGCCGCGGCGATGACCTCGCGCAGCGGGCCGGAGCCGGCGCTCTTGAACACCTCGAGGTCGCTGCGGTTCGCCAAACCGATGGTGAGCAGGTTGCCTTCGAGGCCGAGCGGCTGCGCGTTCCGCACCGCGTTCCAGGCCTCGCGATCGCTTTCGAGCAACTCCTCGAGCAGCTGGGGCCAGAGCTCCCTGAGCTCGTCGAAGTCGACGGACTCGCCGACGTCCGCGTTCGAGCCCGCCGATTGCGTGGCAGGAGCGGGCCCGGCATCCGATGCCGCCGGCACGGTCTCCGCCGCCGATCCTGCTCCCGGAGTCGACTCCGGCCGATGACCCGACTGCGCGCCATGCTGCGGATCCCGCGGTGCGGTCTGTTGAGGCGCGGGCGCATCGCCGCCCGGTTTCGCAGCCGGCGGGTGGCCGCCGAGCGGCACCATCGGCGCCTTCGACGCGCCGCCGTTCAGGAACTCGCGTGCCGACTTCATCGCGGCGACCACATCGACCGGGGCCGAGGATGAAGCTGGAGCCGGTGCCGCAACCGGGGTCGCAGCCTGTGCTGGGGCCGAGGCCGGCGCAGGCGCCGAAGCCGAGCCGGCAGCCGGCGGCGGAGC
>NZ_JBHSRW010000462.1:0-721 GCF_042659205.1 Leucobacter soli | reverse complement strand
GGCGTGATCCGCGTCGGCCCGCTCACGCTGGCCCGGCAGGATCCGCTCGGCCTCCTACGGCGCGAAGTGACCTGGCGAGACCGCCACCTGCTGCACGTCCACCCCCCGACTGCGGCGCTGCCACCGCACTCCGCCGGCCTGGTCCGCGATCTCGAGGGCCGGCCGAGCCGCCGGCTGACCGAGGCGGATCTCTCGTTCCACGCGGTGCGCGAGTACGCGCACGGCGATGCGCTGCGGCACGTCCACTGGAAGTCGACCGCCAAGACGGGCACGCTCATGGTGCGCCAGTTCGAGGAGTCGCAGACCGCCCGCGTCGCGGTGCTCTTCGACGCGCTGCGCGAGGAGTACGCGAGCGACGACGAGTTCGAGCTCGGCGTGAGCGTCGCCGCCTCGCTCTCGGTGCAGGCGGTGCGCGAGGGGCGTGAACGATTCGTCGCGTCGGCCTGGGCACCTGGCCGGATCCGGCCCAGCATCGACGGGCTCGAGGAGCTGCCGTCGCGCGACCCCGTCGAGCTGCTGGACGCCTGGGCCGAGCTCGGCAGCACGGAGGAGGGGCTGCCGTTCGAGGTGCTCGCCCGCAGCCTCGCCGATTCGGGAAGGCCGCTCTCCATCGTCGCACTGATCACCGGCTCCCGACCCGACATGCTGCGGTTGCGCCGCGCCTCCGCGGCCTTCCCGCCCGACGTGCAGGTGCTCGCGGTCCGCTGCGAGTGGCTGGCCG
>NZ_JBHSRW010000461.1:0-723 GCF_042659205.1 Leucobacter soli | reverse complement strand
CGGCCGAGACCCCGCTCGGGTCCGCGCTCGTCGCGACGGGCTTCGGCTACACGGTCGAGCGCCGCACCGAGCAGGCTGCGGTCGTGCAGCGGCTGATCCCGCGCGTGCGCGACATCCGACGCATCGGTTCAGCGGCAGCCGACCTCTGCTTCCTCGCGGCAGGCCGGATTGACGCCTACTATGAGCGCGGCCTGCAGCCCTGGGACTATGCGGCCGGCGCCCTGATCGCCCACGAGGCCGGTGCCGCGCTTCTCGGGCGCGGCCACGACGCGCCCGGCGAACCGATGCTCATCGCCGCAGCACCCGGCTCGGTCGGTGAACTGCAGGCAGAGATCGAGGCGGCGTACGCGACCCTCTGACCGTCCGCGTCTCCTGCAGGATCCGGCCAGCGAGTCCGCCGGCAGCGCGATGTCCGAAAACCGCGTGCACAGCGCAGTCGGCACGGCCAGAATGGGACCGTGACTCCTCCAGAGGTTCCGCTCGCGCCGGACCGATCCGCGCCGCACCGATCCGCGTCGGACCCGCACGCGTACGACTTCGACGCGTGCTACCGGGCGATCTCCGGTCGCGATGCGCGCTGGGACGGCCGCATCTACCTCGGCGTCGCGAGCACGGGGATCTACTGCCGGCCGTCCTGCCCGGCGCGCAAACCGCGGCGCGAGAACTGTCGCTTCTTCGCGAGCGCGGCGGCGTGCGTCGCCGCCGGCTTCCGCGCGTGCCGGC
>NZ_JBHSRW010000460.1:0-725 GCF_042659205.1 Leucobacter soli | reverse complement strand
GCCGCGAAGGCCGGCACGGCCGCTGCGGCGCCGGCGACGAGCACCGCGAGGAGCACGGCCGCGAGGTTGGAGCGCAGGCCGACGCCGATGCGGATCTGGATCGACGCGAGGATCGCGTCCAGGCTCACCGCGACGGTGGAGGCGATCGCCGCTCCCAGGATCCCGTACGGCGGCACCAGCAGCAGCAGCAGCCCGACGATGACGGCGAGGACCACGACCTTGTTGATCGCCGCCCAGCCGCTCCGTCCGCTCATCAGCAGCAGTGCCTGCACGTTCCCCGTGCAGGCCGACACGACGGCTCCGATGCACATGACGGCCAGCGCGAGCGCCCCCGTCGCGAAGCCGTCGCCGAAGATGCGGAGGATCGGCTCGCCGAGGATCGCCAGCACCACGTAGATCGGTGTGCTGAAGAGCACGATCCACTGCGCGGTACGGGTGTAGAGCTCGTCCAGCTCCTCCCGCCGATCCTGGTGCAGCATCTTCGAGAAGAGGGGCGCGACGACGATCCGCATCGAGGTCGACGGGATCGTGCCCGACTGCACCAGCCGGGAGACCACGCCGTAGACGCCCGCCGCCGCAGGGCCGGCGATCAGGCCCACGATCAGCACGTCGAGCCAGACGAGCGACTGCTCGATGCCCGCCGAGAGGGTCCGCGGCGCGCTGAACGCCGCGATGCGTCGGCGCAGCTCCCGCGAGGTCCCGCCACCTGGGGAGGCGAACGGCCG
>NZ_JBHSRW010000459.1:0-730 GCF_042659205.1 Leucobacter soli | reverse complement strand
GATCCCGGCGCGCTCCGCGACACCGGCCGCTCCCCGAGCGTGCCGCCGCCGGCTCGCGTGCCAGTGGATCGCGTCGAGGCCGGCGAGAGCGTCGCGGTCGACGTTCTCGAAGTCCCAGCACCAGAGACGCCCGTCGCGCGTGCGCCCGACGTTCCAGAAGGCGAAGTCGCCGTGCCACCGGCGAGCGATGGGCGCGGGATCCGGTTCCGCCTCGACGCACCGGAGCAGTTCGTCGAGCCTCTGCCGCAGCTCGCTCTGCTCGAGCCGGGCGATCCCCGGATCCTCGGACCGCGAACGGAGGCGGGCGAGATGCCCGCTCTCCGCGGGGCGGGCCCAGCGGGCGACCGGAGCGAGGGCGGCGAACTCCGCGATCGACGGCGCATCCGAACCGGCCCGGCCGACCGCTCGAATACCCCGCGGCAGCGGTTCCGTCATCACGAAGGGCAGCCCGGCGCTCGATCCCTGCAGCAGTACCCGGGGCGTGCGGACGCAAGGCGACCGGCTGTCGCCATTGCCATCGCCATCGCTGTCGTTGAGCGCCGCGAGCTCGGTGAGCGCTGCGAGCTCGGTCCGGATCCCGGCCGACGACGCGGGATCCCGCGCCGCCTTGGCGAACCCCAGCGTGCGCCCGGAGGCGTCCAGCACCTGGAGCAGTGCTTTGCGGTTGGCCGTGCGCCGCACGTGCACGAGCACGTCGGTCTCCGCGCCGAACGCCGCGCGCAACTGCCCG
>NZ_JBHSRW010000458.1:0-731 GCF_042659205.1 Leucobacter soli | reverse complement strand
GCCGAGCTCCACGGCCGCCGGGCTGGTCTGGCCGTGGTGCGCCAACCACACGGCGAGGGCGCGCTCCACCGTGTCATCGATCCGCCGGTCGTGCTGCCGCACCGGTGCCAGCAGGCTCTCCGCCTGTTTGCGCGCCTCGGGGCTGTCGAGCAGCCGCAGCATGCCGCCGTGCAACGCCGGCCGGTAGGTCACGGGACCGTCCGTTCCGGTGCTCCGCGCACGCGCCAGCGCGATCTCCGCCTGTTCGAGCAGAGATCCGAGGTCGCCGAGCAATCCCCGCTCGCTCACACCCGCAGGCGTCCGATGCTCCGTGAGCGTGCGCCGCACCGCGTCGGCCTGGGAGGCTTCGCAGATCAGCTCCGCGCCGGCCCCGGCTTCGACTCCGGGCTCGAGACCGACTCCGAGCGGCGCGGTGAGGAGCCCGGGTCGGGTCGCGAGCGAGCGGAGGTCGTCGATCAGGCCTTGCCCGAGGGTATCGACGTCCTCGAGGCGCACGACGCTGATGCGCCCGCGAGGCAGCCTCGGCAGCACACCCGTCGCGACGCCCTCGGCCAGCTCGGTCTCGCCCGCGAGCAGCAGCCGCAGGACGGCGGATCGGAGGCTCGTCTCCGCCTCGCCCTGACCGGCGCGATGCTCGAGCTGCACGGTCACGAGCGCGGCGACCAGGCCGAGCAGGGTGCGCTCGGCGTGATCCTGCACCCCGGCGGGAGTGATCAGGGCGCCGAGCAGGC
>NZ_JBHSRW010000457.1:0-733 GCF_042659205.1 Leucobacter soli | reverse complement strand
CGCGATCAGTCCGGTCGACGGCGGGGCGACAGCCGCCAGCACGGCGGTGCTCTCGTGTCCGGCGAAAGAACGGCCTTCCCGGGTGGTCCGGCCGTCGCGGCCGAGCAGGCGCTCGATCGCGGTGCCGACGCCGGGGCGGTCGCGCAGCACCAGGGCGCCGAGGATCACGACGAGCAGCCCCACGGCGGCGATCCCGAAGAAGCCGGTCGCCCAGCCGAGTGCTCCGACGGCCAGCGCCAGCGGGATCACCGAGACGAGCTGACCCGCCTGGCCGGCGAGCCCCGTCAGCTGGCTCACGATCGGCAGCTGGCGCAGGGAGAACCACTCCGGCAGCAGGCGCATCACGCTGATGAACGTGCAGGCGTCGCCGGCGCCCACGAGCACGCGCGCGAGGATCGCGAGCCGCACATCGTGCACCGTCGCCATGACCACCTGGCCGGAGAGCATGAGCGCTCCGCCGGCGAGGATCATCATGGTCGAGCCGAAGCGGTCGAGGAGCACCCCGATCGGGATCTGCAGCGCGGCGTAGACGATCAGCTGGATGACGGTGAACATCGAGAGCGTCGTCGCGTCGATGCCGAAGTGCTCCTGAGTGGCCGGGCCCAGCGCCGCCAGCGAAGAACGGTTGATGACGGCGACGATGTAGGCCGAGAGCGCGACGCCCCAGACCGCCCAGGGGAGGACCAGTCGGCGTTCGCGCATGGGTCAATCGTAGCGCCGCGGCGCCGCGGCG
>NZ_JBHSRW010000456.1:0-739 GCF_042659205.1 Leucobacter soli | reverse complement strand
GAGACGGTGCCGTCCTCGCGCTTGGCGTCGCGCGTGCTGGCGGAGCTGATCAACCGCGGCGTTCGCGACGTGGTGGTCTGCCCCGGATCCCGGTCGCAGGCGCTCGCGCTCGCCGCGGCCGAGGCCGAACGGCTGGGGGTGATCCGCCTGCACGTGCGGGTCGACGAGCGATCCGCCGCCTTCTTCGCCCTGGGGATCGCGCGCGAGACCGGCGTGCCGGCGGCCGTCGTGGTGACGAGCGGCACCGCGGTCGCCAACCTCGCCCCCGCCGTGCTGGAGGCCTTCCACGCCCGGGTGCCGATGCTGCTGCTCTCCGCCGACAGACCGGCGGAACTGCGCGGGATCCGCGCGAATCAGACCGTGTGGAGCAACTGGTTCCTCTCCGAATTCACGCGTCGGATGGTCGACATCCCGGCGATCGAGGCCGGCCCGGATGCCGACGCGTACCTCGACACCGTGCAGGAGCTCGTCGCCGACGCCTACGAGCGCGCCGTCGGCGACATCCACGGCCCTGGCCCCGCGCACCTCAACATCGGCTTCCGCGATCCGCTCTCCGGCGGCCCTACCGGCCTGGCGGAAGACCTCGCCCGCGGTCGGCTGGAGATGGAGGCCGAGCACCGGCCCGGCCTCCAAGAGCGCCTCGAGCTGGTGTGCTGCGAGATCTGCGGGCCCGAACCCGAGGCCGTGGAGGCCTGCACCCATCGGCGCGCGACAGAGCTCGAGTGCTACGTGCACGGGA
>NZ_JBHSRW010000455.1:0-740 GCF_042659205.1 Leucobacter soli | reverse complement strand
CGGCGTGCAGCTCCGGGCGGGCGTCGCCGGCCAGCTCGCGAAGGCGCTCGTCGAGCACGGCTTCACGGTGCGGCTGCGGCTGCCGGTACTCGCGCCCAAGGAGTTCGCCGGAGCTATCGACGGCCTGATCCACCTCGCCCTCCAGGCGGCCGAGCCCGATTCTCCGCTCGGCCGTGCCGCCGGGTTCGCCGCCGGATCGGAGCCGGGTCCCGGATCCGATGCGGTGATCGCCGAGCTCGAGCGGGTGCTCGAGCGCTCCCGCGAGTCCGCGCCGCCGTCCCACCGCGTGCAGCTGCGGGCGAGGGAGTGGGATCCGGGCGAACGGGACCGCACCCTGTTCTATCGTCCGCCTGACGACACCGAGCGATTCGACACGGGTGGTCTCACCGCCGCCGTCCTCGGGCTGGGCCGGGACGCCACCGGCCAGATCGTCGCGGCGGCGAGCGGGCCGCTCCACCGGGTGCCCGCGGTTTCCGAGTCCGGTTTCGCCTGCGAGCCCGACACGGACGCGAGTCGCGTGGTGAACCGGGCTTGGGCGCGGGAGGCTCTGGACAGGGCGGTGCGTCTGCGCGCGGAGTGGGCGGCAGAGGGTGCTGGTGCATTCGGCTCGGGCGGATTCGGCGGAGGCGCATTCGGCTCGTTCACTGATGCCGGCGACCTTGCTGGGCCCGGTGAGACTCCGGGCGGCGAGGATCCCGCTCGCGACCTGGCCGAGGCCTGGCGGCGGCTGCGACCGGGCG
>NZ_JBHSRW010000454.1:0-741 GCF_042659205.1 Leucobacter soli | reverse complement strand
GGCGCGTCGATGTCGCCCATCTCCCGCGCCAGCCGGTCGACGAGATCCGCCGCGGCGGACTCCTCGGCGTCGACGACGATCGTGATGGTGCGGGCATCGCGCAATGCCGCCTGACGGAGCAGGCGCTGCGCGGCCGTCGCGAGCGCCTCGTCTCCGCCGGCTGCGCGCTCGACGTCCGAATGCTCGACGCCCGCGCTCGCTCCGACGCCTCCGCCGCCGATGGTGGGCAGCTTCCCCAGCGTCTCGACTTCGAGCGCGCGGCTGAGATCGTAGCCGGAGCGCACGACCTTGCGCCGCGAGTGCGTGACGAATGCCGCGATGATGCCCAGCAGCAGCCCTCCGGCGAGCCCGGTGGCCAGCGTGGTGGTGCGCGGCGGCTTGACCGTGATCGCCGTCATCGATGCGGGATTGAGGATAATGCCGCCGGTCGTGTCGATGCCCTCGAGCGAACTGATCCGGGTGAGCAGCGACGAGATCTGCAGGTTGAGGATCTGCTGGTCCGCGGCGGCTTCGGCGGCGGCGGTGCTCCCGGGCTCGGCGGCCGCGAGCCGCTCCAGAGCGTCGGTGAGCTGCTGACGGTGCTCGTTGATCCGCTCGCGATCGCTCTCGACAATGCTGTCGATGCTGTCGGCGGCTTCGTCCGAGCGCATCTGCAGGTACGCCTCCGCCATGGCCGCCGCGCCGGTGCGGGCGAGCGCCTCGCTCGGGCCCACGACGCGTATCGTCAGCGTCGTGCTGCCG
>NZ_JBHSRW010000453.1:0-754 GCF_042659205.1 Leucobacter soli | reverse complement strand
GACGCGCACGGCCAGCTGATCGCGAGCGCGGGCGCCGGCAGACTGCATATCGACGACGCGACCGCGGTCGCGCTCGGGCGCCCCGTCCGCGTCCGCCATCCCGGCCTGCAGACGCACCAAGTCGGATCCGATCGCGACCTCGCCGGCTACTTCGTCATCGCCTCGCGCACGAGCGTCACCAGCCGCAACCGGGATCTCGCGTCGCAGGCGGCGGCCCTCTTCGATCTGCTCCTGCGCACCCGCGACCCGTCCCTCACCGAGCGCCTCGGCCGCACCGCACTGCTCGACATCCTGCTCGCCGGCGGCGCCACGGCGGCCGAACTGCTCCGCCGCTGGGACGTGCGCGAGACCGACCTGACCGCGTTCGAGTTCGGAGCCCGGACGCGCGCCGTCGATCTCGAGCGCATGATCGTGCGCTGGTTCGACGAGCTCGGCCTCGAGCACGTGTTCGTCCGGGAGCCGGACCGCGTGCGCGGCTTCCTGCCCGACGAGTACGTCGAGGAGCTCGTCACCCGCGTCAGCGCCGTCACCCCGCTCGGCAGCGGATCGGTGCATCTCGGCCTCGGCCTCCCGGCCCCCGCCGAGCGGCTCCGGCGCAGCGCGATCCAGGCCAGGCAGGCGCTCGACTCCGCGATGATGGATGGCCGCACCGTGCTGCGGTACGCCGAGCTGCCCACGATCGGCCTGGTCCTCGCCGGGATGACGGGCGATGGCACGGCGCAGCTGGCGGGCGCGCTCGACCCGCTGCGCGATC
>NZ_JBHSRW010000452.1:0-755 GCF_042659205.1 Leucobacter soli | reverse complement strand
GGGCTCGACGGTTCGGCGCGCGGTTCGGCCGGCTTTGCCGTGCGGATGCGGGCCCGGCGGGAGGCGCTCGCCGCAGCGATCGGGACGATCCCGGACCGATCCGATGCACCCCTCGTCACCCCGCACGGCGACTTCCACGTCGGCCAGATCCTGCGCACCGGCGACGGCCGCTATCTGGTGCTGGACTTCGACGGCGACCCGCAGTGGGGCCCCGAGCAGCGGTTCCGCCCCGACGGCGCCGCACGCGATGTCGCCCACATGCTCGTCTCCATCGATCTCGTGGCCGCCGTCGTGCAGCGACGCCTGGGCGGCCCCGACGAGCGGGCGTGGAGCTGGGCGGACTCGGCGAAGCAGGGGTTCCTCGAGGCCTACGAAGCCGTGGCCGGGAGCGAGATGCTCGATGCCGCGGCCGTCCCCGGCCTCGTGGCCGAGCAGCTGCTGATCGAGCTCGCCTACGCCGAGCGGTTCCTCCCCGAGTGGAGGTACGCGCCCGACGGCGCGATCACCCGTCGCTATGCGAGCCGCCGAGCCGCGAACGAGCGATCCGCGAACGACCGTGCTGAAAACGACAGCACTGAAAACGACCGAACTGAAGACTACGACGAGACGGAGCCGCCATGGATCCCGCCAGCTTCACCGACGACCTGAACCGCCTGCCCGAGCGCCTCGGCGCCCTCGCGGAGCTCCTCGACGCGGGCCTGCCGGGCCTCGAGGAGGCCGAGCGCATCGGTGCCGTCGCGTCCGCCCGCGCCGGG
>NZ_JBHSRW010000451.1:0-762 GCF_042659205.1 Leucobacter soli | reverse complement strand
GCGCGAGCACGCCGACCACGACCACCACGGCGTAGGTCGCCGCGATGTGCAGCGGCACGGGGATGCGGAGCGCCTCGGCCGCGCCCCCGACGCCCATGGACAGAACGAGCAGGCTCATCTCCAGCGTGGTCGCACCCAGGTGGTCCCGGACCGAGGGGAGGCGGCTGAGCCAAGCCCCGAAACCGAAGCCGAGCGTCGCGAAGAGCAGGAACACGGCCACCGACCAGCGCTGCACGCGCATGCGCTCGGGAACGGGGGAGAAGGCCACCGATCCACACTACCCGGATGCCGCGGCGGGGACGGCGCGCGCGATGCGTGCGTCGGTCAGACGCCGAGCACCACCCAGCGCTCGCCGCGGGCGCGGAGCCCGAGGGTCACCGCGCGGGCCGACATGAAGACGAGGGCGAACCCCGCGGTGAGCGCGAGCAGTGCGCCGCCGGCGCTCGATGCCGAGGCGGTGAGCAGCCAGAGCACCGGAAGGTAGACCGCCAGGTTCACCAGGCTGGTCCAGGCGAGGTAGCGCGCGTCGCCGGCGCCCATGAGCACACCGTCGAGCACGAAGACGTAGGCCCCGAGCGGCTGCGCGAGGCCGAGCACCAGGAGTGCGGCGGGCAGGATCGAGAGCACCGCGGGATCGCTCGTGAAGATCCGCCCCAGCACCGGGCTCGCGAGCGCGATCACCGCGCCGATACCGCCCGCGAAGACCGCGCCCCAGATGAGGCAGCGCCTCACGACGAACCTCGCCCGCGCGGCGTCCCGCGC
>NZ_JBHSRW010000450.1:0-762 GCF_042659205.1 Leucobacter soli | reverse complement strand
GCTGCGGCGCCTCCCCCGCCGGACGGTGTTCGGCAGGTAACCGGCACGCGGACCCTCGGCGGCGTTGATGTCGGGCACCCGCGGCAGGCCGTAGTCCTCGAGCGCCGCGAACATCGCCTCGGTCAGCTCGTCCGGTTCGCGCGTCACGCGGATGTCGAGCGGTCCGCCGGCCCCGCGCTCCGGCGACGCCCCGAGCTCGTGGTTCTCGAGGCTCAGGAAGAGCGGCAGGATCGTGTTCCAGCCCCAGCCCTCCAGCCCCGACCGTTCGAGCGCGTCCCAGTACGGCCGGTTGCCGCGCTCGTACTGCAGCCCGTTGATCGACGTGGATCCGCCGTCGACGCGCCCGCGCTGCCATCTCTCGCGCACGTGCTCCGGTCCGGTCGGCTCGGTGTCGTACATGAAGGAGTGCCGGTTCCCGCTCGAGAGGAAGAAGAATCCCTTCGGGATGGCGATCATCGGGTCGAGGTCGCTGCCGCCGCTCTCGAGCACGAGCACGGTGCTGCGGCCGTCTGCGCTGAGCCGGTCGGCGAGCACGCTGCCCGCGGCACCGGCGCCCACGATGATGTAGTCGGCCTGCTCGCTCACCCCCACACCCTACCCGGCGAGGCAGTCCTTGGGTCGGACCGTACCCGCGGGATCGCCCGGCGCTGCTGCGCGAGCGGCTGGACGAGGAGGACGAGGACGCCGAGTACCTCGCCGCCGCAGTCGCCGGCATCGCACCGCTCCGCGAGGTCGCCTCGCTCATCGTCGCCGGCCGCGGGG
>NZ_JBHSRW010000449.1:0-798 GCF_042659205.1 Leucobacter soli | reverse complement strand
CCTTCGCCCGCGGTCGCCGTGCCGCCCGTGCCGTGCGAGTTCGAGTGGCGGCACAAGGCCGTGACCTCGACCCAGGCGACGCTCGGGCACTTCCTCTCCGACCTGCGCCGGGCCGCCCCCGAACTCGCCGAGCGCGTGGTCACGGCGAGCCCCGACGTGGCCAGCTCGACGAACCTCGGCGGTTGGATCAACAAGACCGGGGTGTGGTCGCTCGCCGGCCGGCACGACTGGTTCGCCGACGACCGCGAGCGCCTGCTGAAGTGGCACGAGAACGCCCGCGGCCAGCACATCGAGCTCGGCATCGCCGAGGTGAACCTGGTGAGCCTCGCCGCCGAGCTCGGGCTGACGGGGTCGCGCTGGGGCCAGCCGCTGATCCCGATCGCGACGCTCTACGACCCCTTCATCGGCCGCGCGCTCGAGCCCTGGACCTTCGGCCTCTACGCGGGCGGGCGCTCGATCGTCGTGGGCACGCCCTCGGGCGTCACGCTCGCGCCCGAGGGCGGGGCGCACCAGTCGATAGGCACGCCGTCGATCACGCTCGAGATCCCCGAGCTGACGAGTTGGGAACCGGCGTTCGCGCAGGATCTCGAGTGGACGATGCTCGAGGCGATCCGCGACGTCGCCGACCCGGCCGGGGGCTCCGCCTACTTCCGCCTCTCGACGCGACCGGTCGACCAGTCCCTCGCCCGCGTGCCCGAGGATGCGCTGCTGCGGGAGCGGCGGCGCGAGGAGGTGCTCGCGGGCGGATACCGGCTGAGCGAGCACCCGGCCCCGGAGGACGAGGTGACGCTGGTCGGC
>NZ_JBHSRW010000448.1:0-803 GCF_042659205.1 Leucobacter soli | reverse complement strand
CCTCCGGATCGGGCCCCGGGCGCCGGCGCTCCAGATCGCCGAGGAGGAAGTCGAGGGGCTGAGGGATCCCCGTCAGCGAGAGCCGCTCGAGCAGCTCGCGGATCGCGCCCACCTCGTGCCCTGCGCGGAGCGCCCGGCTGAGCGACATCTGGCTGAGCCGCATGGTGCTGGCGACGCCGAGCTGCTCCGTCTCGACGATCTCGAGCAGCGCGCGCTCGTCGGCGGGCGCCAACGGCCCGGGAACGATGAGGCTCAGATCGGGCTGCAGGTAGACGCCCGCTGCGGGTGGCGGAAAATCGCGTTCGGCCGCCGAAGCGGCAGCGCCCGGGGTTCCGGCGAACAGCTCGAGCGCCGCAGGTGTGAGCCGTCCGTCCACCGCGAGCCCGAGCTGCTCGGCCGCGCCGGCCCACTCGGTCGCCTCCGCGCGGAGGCTGTGCGGGAGCAGAGGGAACTCCGCACCGAGCACGGAGTCCACGGCGAGATGCAGATCCCCATCGGCGAGCTCGATCGCGCGAGCGAGCGGTGCGGGCAGTCGTTCGGCGAGCGCCTCGGCCAGCACCGCCCATCGATGAGGCTGGGTCAGCTCCAACCAGCTGTCGGCCTCGGTCGACGGGCAGAGCAGGGTCTGGCCGCCGGGCCGCTGGATCGGCACGGCGAGACCGGCGATCCGCAGCAGGCCGGCCAGACGGCCGATCGCCTCGGGGGTGTCGTGCGCGACGAGGGCGAGTTCCCGGAGCGCGACGACGGTGACCGTGCCCTTGCGGCTGAGACGCACCGGGCGGTGCGAGAGCGCGCGGAGCAGC
>NZ_JBHSRW010000447.1:0-812 GCF_042659205.1 Leucobacter soli | reverse complement strand
CGTCGCGCACCGCGAGCAGGCGGACCGCGGCGTCGGGCGACTCCGGCACCTCGATCACGGCTGTGCACACGCGGCGCGCCCTCCTCCGACTCCGCTCGACGATCCGCCTCGCCCGCTTCGCCCCGGCGCGAGCACCGGCGCTATGGGATGATGAGGCGCATGAACATCGTACTCGGCGTGAGCGGCGGCATCGCCGCCTACAAGGCGGTCTCACTCGCAAGGCTGTTCGTGGAGGCGGGGCACGAACTGCACGTGGTGCCGACCGCGAACGCGCTGGAGTTCGTCGGCGCGGTGACCTGGGAGGCGATCAGCGGACACCCGGTGACGCACGAGGTGAACGAGCGCGCCGACGAGGTCCGTCATGTCCGTCTCGGGCAGCAGGCCGACGCCGTCGTCGTCGCACCGGCGACCGCCAGCGCGATCGCACGGCTCGCCGCCGGGATAGCCGACGATCTGCTGGGCACGACCGCGCTCGCGACCCGCGCCCCGCTGATCCTCGCGCCGGCCATGCACACGGAGATGTGGGAGCATCCGGCCACGCGACGGAACGTCGAACTGCTCCGCGAGCGCGGCGCGACGATCGTCGGCCCCGACTCCGGCAGGCTGACCGGAGCCGACAGCGGGCCCGGGCGGATGAGCGATCCCGAGCGGATCTTCGCCGAGACGCTGCGCGTCATAGGCGCTGCAGACGCCACCGGTGGCGCTGCCGCTGCAGACGCCGCCGGTGCCGATGCGGCCGACGCCGGTGCAGGGTCGGGATCCGCGGATCGTGCGGCCGTACTCGCCGGGCGCCGGGTCGCGGTGAGCGCCGG
>NZ_JBHSRW010000446.1:0-815 GCF_042659205.1 Leucobacter soli | reverse complement strand
CACGACGCAGCCGCTCGGGGACGGCGGCCTCGAAGAGGCGATCGATCGCGTCGCGTCGCGGCTGCGCGACGACACGGGGCTGCGGGTGCGGTGCGGTATCGAACGGCTTCCGCTCGACCGGGAGCAGCAAGTCGTGCTGCTGCGGGCGACCCAGGAGGGGCTCGCCAACGCGCGACGGCACGCGCAGGCGCACGCGGTCGTCGTCGCACTGCGACGCGACGGCGCCGACGTGCTGCTCACCGTGGACGATGACGGGATCGGCTCCGACGTGCGGATGGATGGCCGAGAGTGCGATGCGGCGAGCGCTGCTCCGAGCACGAGCGGCTTCGGCCTGACCGGGCTGAGCGACCGGGTGCGGCTGGCGGGCGGGCACGTGCGTTTCGGATCGCACGAGGGCGGCGGCTCGCGCCTCGCGGTGCGACTGCCGCTCGCGGACGGGCTGGAGCAGGAACTGGAGCAGGAGCGGAAGCAGGAGCGTTGGGCATGATCCGGGTACTGGTGGCGGATGACCATCCGATCGTCCGCGCGGGCATTGCCGGCCTGCTCGAGGGCGAAGCCGACTTCGCGGTGGTCGCGGAGGCGGAGAGCGGAGAGCAGGCGGTCGAGCTTGCGGCGGCGCAGGACCCCGACGTCGTGCTCATGGACCTCCGGATGCCCGGAATGGGCGGGGTCGAGGCGACGCGGGCGATCGCCGCTGCCGGCCACGCCCGCGTGCTCGTCTTCACCACGTACGAGGACGACGATCGCATCCTCGCCGCCATCGCGGCCGGCGCGAGCGGCTACCTGCTGAAGGCCGCACCCGCGGATGAGCTCGC
>NZ_JBHSRW010000445.1:0-817 GCF_042659205.1 Leucobacter soli | reverse complement strand
CGGCGTGCACCGGCACACGCTGCGCTCGCGCGTGCAGACCGCCGCGACGCTGCTGCAGCGCGATCTCGACGACCCCGACACGCGGGCGGAGCTGTGGGCTGCGCTGCGGGTGCTGGGCGCCACCGCCTGATCCGGGAACGCCGGATCCGCGAGTGCCGGATCCGCGACCTGTCTCGCACCCGGCGAGCCGACGAAGCCGTCGACTCATTCAGTCGGCTCAGTCGGGCCGGCTCAGACGGCCGCGAAGGTGCCCTCGATCTGCACGCGCACCTCGATCTCGCGGATCGTCACCTCGGGGGCGGCGCCATCCGCCATGGCCATCGCGCGCATGACGGGCGCCGTCCCGTCGGATCCTCCCCGAGCGTCCCGCACCGACACGATCTCGACGTCTGCGGCGGCGATGGCCGCGGCGTAGTCCTCGGCCGCCGCACGGGCGGCCTCCACGGCCTCGAGCCGCAACTCCCGCAGCACCGATCGCCGCCGCTCCGGGCTCAGCTCCCACGAGACCCGGGCATCCGCGCCGGCCTCCGCCAGATCGAGCATGAGCTCACCGACCGTCTCGAGCGCGGTGACCTCGATCGAGAGTCCCGCGCTCGCGTGGTACTCGACCACGCGCTCACCGCGCTCGTCGCGCCAGCTGGTGCTGTAGGTATCGATCGGATCCGCGACGTACCGCGCTGCCGCTCCGCCCGCGACCAGCTCCTTCGCCCGCGCCACGAGCCGGGCGTGCTCCTCGGTCGCCGTGCGCACGGCGTCCTCCCGCCGGGCCTCGACGATCGACACGCTCGCGTTCACGATGGCGCGGTCGGCCGGCAGC
>NZ_JBHSRW010000444.1:0-817 GCF_042659205.1 Leucobacter soli | reverse complement strand
ACGGCGTGCGAGAGCGCGCGGTTCGCCCAGGCGTGCGCGACGGCCTGCTCCGTCGTGACGACGTCGGCGCCCGGCGCGTCCTCCTCGACGAAGAGCTCGGCCAGCGGGTGCCGCGACGCGATGTCCCGCGCGGCCTCGATCATGCGCCGAGTGGTCTCCCGCTCCCATTCCGCTTCGAGGTAGCGCGGCTCGATCACGGGTGCCGCGTCCGGCTGCGCACCGCCGGAGTGCAGGGAGCCCTCGGTCTCCGGCGAGAGGAGGAACGCGCCCAGCCGGAAGCCGGGCCGCTTCGAGACGGCGGGGGTGGGCGAGGCGAGATCCATGGAGAGCGGATTCATCATGACGAAGGTGTCGGGATCGGTGCTCGCGGGATCGGTGCTCGCCGGATCGAGGCCGGCGGGATCAAGACGGGAGGGGCCGAGGTACCCGGGGCCGAGTCTCGCGAAGCCGCCGATGTCGTACACGCCGCCGGCGATGACGCCCCGCCGGGTGAGGAGGTAGCCGGCCCCGGCGAGCAGCTGCCGGAATCGCGATGAGAGCCGGTGGTTGACCCCCAGCCGTCGGTCGATGTGCGCCTGATAGACGATGTGCCGCTGCTCGATGAGGTGCTCGCCGACGTGCGGGTTCTCCACGATCGGAGCCACGCCGATCCGCGCGAGCACTTCGCCGGCGCCGATCCCGGAGCGTTCGAGGAGCTGCGGGGTCTCTATCCCGCCGGCGCAGATGATCACCTCGCGCGCCGCGCGGTAGTCGCGCAGCACGCCGCGCGTCCGCGCCTGGACGCCGACGGCGCGCCGCCCGTCGAAGCGCACCGTCG
>NZ_JBHSRW010000443.1:0-818 GCF_042659205.1 Leucobacter soli | reverse complement strand
GCTCGACGCCGTGCCGCGGATCTCGCGCGCGCAGTCGATGGACGTGCTCAGCTCGATGTCGAACATCGCCGGCTACCGCGCGGTGGTCGAAGCGGCGCACGAGTTCGGCCGCTTCTTCGCCGGGCAGGTCACGGCGGCCGGCAAGGTGCCGCCCGCCAAGGTGCTCGTCGCCGGAGCGGGCGTCGCGGGACTCGCCGCGATCGGCGCCGCTTCGAGCCTGGGCGCCGTGGTCCGCGCCACGGATCCGCGGCCCGAGGTCGCCGACCAGGTGCACTCGATCGGCGGCGAGTACCTCGCGGTCGAGGTCGAGGAGCAGATGGAGTCGTCCGACGGCTACGCGAAGGCGACGAGCGAAGCCTACGACCGCCGAGCCGCCGAGATCTACTCCGAGCAGGCCGCAGACGTCGACATCATCATCACCACGGCGCTGATCCCCGGCCGCCCGGCGCCGAAGCTCATCACCGAAGCCGACGTGGCGAGCATGAAACCGGGAAGCGTGATCGTCGACATGGCGGCGAGCATGGGCGGCAACGTCGCCGGCTCCGTCGCGGGCGAGAAAGTCGTGACCGGGAACGGCGTCACGATCCTCGGATACACCGACCTCGCGGGCCGCCTGCCGCAGCAGGCCTCCCAGCTCTACGGCACCAACCTGTACAACCTGCTGAAGCTCGTCACCCCGGGCGAGGACGGCGAGCTCGCTCTCGACACCGACGACATCGTGCAGCGCGCCGTGATGGTCGCGCGCGCCGGCGAGGTCACCTGGCCGCCGCCCCCCGTGCAGGTCTCCGCGGCACCCGCGGCAGCGCCGAAGCCCGAGG
>NZ_JBHSRW010000442.1:0-819 GCF_042659205.1 Leucobacter soli | reverse complement strand
GCTCTTCCGATCTGCGACTCGCGCCCGCACTCGCGCCCGCGCCCGAACTCTCGACGGCCGCCGCGGGGCCGCTCGCCGAGCAGACTTCTGAAGGGGAGGCCCGTTGATGGCCACGTTCACTCGACTCCGGGCGGATCGGCCCGTGCGCTGGTCCACGATCCTCGGCCTGCTGCTGGTGCCCGTCACCGTGGCCGGCCTGCTGCTCTGGGGGCTCTGGAAGCCCGACGCCCGTCTCGAATCGATCACCGCCGCGGTCGTGAACCTCGACGAGCCGGTGACGGTCGACGGGCAGACCGTGCCGCTGGGCCGGGTGCTCGCGGGCGAGCTGATCGGCGGAGCCGACGGCTCGGAGGATGCGGGGGACGCGGGCGGGGCGGCCGGCACGGACACTGCCACCGGTCGCGACGCCGACGCCGACACCGACGCAGACGCCGCGACCGCCTCGAACTTCACCTGGGTGCTCACCGACGCGGCAGACGCTTCAGCCGGTGCGGAGGACGGGCGCTACGCCGCGGTCGTGACGATCCCCGAGGACTTCTCGGCCGCCGCGACCTCGGCGTCGCGGGGGATCGACGAGGCGGAGCAGGCGATGATCGAGGTGCAGACGAGCGATCGCGGACGGCTGCTCGACAGCGCGCTCGCCGGCATCGTCATGTCCACCGCTACCGGGGTCCTCAACCAGACGCTCGGCGAGCAGTCGGTCGCGAGCGTCTTCGTCAGCATGAACGAGCTCGGCGACGGGATCGCCGACGCCGCCGACGGCGCGGGGCGCCTCGCGGACGGCGGTTCCCAGCTCGCCGACGGCGTCGACGAGCTGGC
>NZ_JBHSRW010000441.1:0-823 GCF_042659205.1 Leucobacter soli | reverse complement strand
AGGCGCTGCTGCTGGCCGCCGATCGGGTCTCGCGGGCAGCGCGCATGAGGGGCGAGCGCAGAGGCGCCCGGCTGCTCGTGCCGGTGCTGGAGCAGGCTGTCGAACGCGCGACCACGCTCGGCGCCTCCATGGAGCTGCGCGGCTTCGGCTCGAAGCTCCCCGGGTACCGCGGGGATTCCCCGACCTCGCCCCCGGCGGTGGCCGGAGCCTCCGGAACCGGTCGCGTACTGCTGCGCGCAGAGGGGATCGCCGTGCGGCACCGGGCTGGGGAGACTCTGCGGACGACGCTCGAGGACGCGGACCTCGAACTGAGCGCGGGGGAGCTCACCATCCTCACCGGTCCCACCGGTAGCGGCAAGTCGACCCTGCTCGCAGCGCTCGCCGGCCTCGCTCCCGCGTACACCGGGGGCGAGGCCTCGGGAACGCTGGAAGTCGCGGGACGGGTCGTCGCGGATCGTCGCCCGGCGAACCTCGCAGGCACCGTCGCGCTGGTGCCGCAGCGCGTGGAGCACTCCTTCGTTGCCGAGACCGTGCGGGGCGAGCTCGCCTTCGCGCTCGTGCACCAAGGGATCGCCGGTGATGCGCTCGCCGCCGCCGTGGAGCGGGAACTCGAACGATTCGACCTCGTGCGCCTCGCCGATCGCGACCCGGCTACGCTCTCCGCGGGGGAGGCGACTCGTACCGCGCTCGCCGCGGCCTGCCTGCGGGAGCCGCGGATCCTGCTGCTCGACGAACCGATCGAGGATCTCGACCCGGCGTCGACGTCCGCCGTGATCGCGGCCCTGCGCGCGAGACTCGCCGCGGGATGCGCGGTGCTCGTCGC
>NZ_JBHSRW010000440.1:0-827 GCF_042659205.1 Leucobacter soli | reverse complement strand
TAGCCGGCGTAGCCCGGAATCGTCGCGGCCGCCGCGACCGTCGAGGCGCCCGTCCGGGCATAGCCGGGGGCGCGCGGGGCGATCACGCGGGGACCGATCCTGCCGGCCAGCAGCATCGCCCAGAGCGGAGGCAGCACGATCGCCAGAACGGTGAAGCCGCCTCCCACGCCGACCTCGGTGCCGATGCGATGCGCCGCGACGATCTGGAGGATCGCGGACACGAGCGGCAGAAGCCAGAGCACGAAGACGACGAACACGAACGGCACCTGATGGGACCAGTGGAACAGGCGCAGCGGGAAGGTGAGGATGAGCGCGAGATACCCCAGCGCCATCCAGCCGGGGAGGCCGGCCCGCTCGAGGAGCCGCCACACGTTCCAGACCGGCACCCAGCCCTCCCATGACTGCATCCCCAGTCTGGGGAAGAGCCGGGAGAAGGCCCACAGCCCCCAGATCGTCAATCCGAGCGCGATCAGCCCGAAGATGATGCTGCTGATCACCACGGCCGCGAACAGCCCCGAGTATGCCATCTGGGTTCCCCTATCGCTCTTCCGTTCGATCCGGAAGCTCCGCAGCCGATTCTTCCGTACTCCGACGCCGTGCGGCAAACATTACGCCGTAGGAGCTCAGCGCATAAGCCGCTCGGATCCGCCTCATTCGACCGAATCCCGCCTCGCGCTCCGCACGATCGGCGTCGGCCGCCGCCCACATCCAGTCGGCCTCTTCGTCGCCGATACCGCTCGGCGAGAACACCGCCCGGTCCGCCCGCTCCGCGGCCCAGCGTGCCGGGGCGGTGCCCAGCACGGCTGCGACCTCCGGTCGACCGGCGG
>NZ_JBHSRW010000439.1:0-831 GCF_042659205.1 Leucobacter soli | reverse complement strand
CACCCGCGCCCACACCTCCCGCATGCGCTCGATGGGCGCGGCGAGGTCGTCCGCACGCTCGCGATAGGTCGCGAGCGCGGTCCGCCCGGCCGCCACGGCAGCGGTGCCGGGTGCGAGCGCATTCGGATCGCTGCGGGGATTCCCATCCGGCATCTCCGCCGGATCCATCACGGCGTCGAGCATCGCCCCTTCCGCGGGCATCGGCGTGGCGAGGATCTTCTCCACGAACGCCGCGTGCTCGGCTGCGAAGAGATCCGCGCCTTCGGCCGTATCGCGTCCCTCGCCGGTTCGCGCCCGGTCGCTCTCGCCGGCAGCGGGCGTCGAGTCGTCCGCGGATCCGCTCTCCTCGGCACCCGTCTCCTCAGCGCCGGTGTCATCGGCACCGGGCTGATCGCCGGGTCCGTCCGCCGCATCGTCCGAGTCGGGTCCCGCATCCGCGCCGAGCCCCAGTCCGGATTCGCCGGTCGCGTCCTCCTCGACGTCCGCCGAACCCCGGCGTTCGTCCGTGAGGCCGCGCTCACGGGCATCGAGATCGAGCAGGCGCTCGTAGGGCGGGAGCAGCAGCGCGAGCGCGCGAGCGAAGCGCTGCAGCGGCGTGTAGGCCGGATCCGGTGCGAGCACCCGCCGCAGCGGATCCGGAACCCGCGTCGAGCTCCCGAACTGCTCGGCGAGCGCGCGCCACTCGGCAGCCACAGCGCTATCCACGGCGGCATCCACGGCGCCGACTTCTGCAGCGATGCCGTCCGAGGCCGGTCCGGCGCGCAGGATCAGAACGACCCACTGCAGGTGCCGCGGCAGCTCCCCCGGGCTCTCCGGCAGACTGCGGTGCAG
>NZ_JBHSRW010000438.1:0-842 GCF_042659205.1 Leucobacter soli | reverse complement strand
GCCGCGGCTCTGCGATCCTTCGCCGCCGACGTCGCGCGTCAGTGGGGCGCGTACGATGTCGTGCTCACACCGGCGCTCGCCTCGCCCGCACCCCGGGTCGGGGCCTTCCGCGCGCTCGGCCCCGAGGGGGACTACCGGCTGCAGTGCGAGTGGGCTCCGCAGACCTCGATGGTCAACGTAGCGGGCCTCCCGGCGGTCACGGCGCCGACGCATCGCACCGCGGCCGGGCTGCCCATGAGCGTGCAGCTCATCGGGCGGGCAGGCGACGAGGTGCGCCTGCTGCAACTCGCGGCGCAGCTCGCCGCTTAGCCCGTCGCTTCGCCGATCGGGCGGTCGACCGCTCCGTTCGACGCGCAGTCCTCGCACCTCCGAGCTTCGGCGTCGCTGAGATCACTGCCGGTCGAGCAGCTCGCGATACGCGGCGAGCAGCGACCGCGTGGAGGCGATCCAGCTGCGGTGCAGCGCGGACTGCCGCGCGGCCGCGCCCATCCGGTCGGCGAGAGCCCTGTCGGCGAGGATCCGCTCGATCTCCTCAGCCCAGACCTCGGGATCATCGCCCTCGAGCAGCACACCGGTCTCGCCGTCGATGACGGCCTCGCGCAGCCCGCCGGCGGCGCGGGCGATGACGGGCACCCCCGAGGCGGCGGCCTCGAGCGCGACGAGTCCGAAGGTCTCGGAGTGCGACGGCACGAGCACGAGCGAGGCGAGGCGCATCCGCTCCGCCAGAACGCTGCGCGATAGCGCACCGTCGAAGGAGGTCGACGAGATCATGCCGGCGGCGGCCGTCGCCTCGTGCAGCGACCGGGCATAGGCGTCGCCGTCGGGGGGCGGCGCGCCGACGA
>NZ_JBHSRW010000437.1:0-850 GCF_042659205.1 Leucobacter soli | reverse complement strand
AGCGCGCCGCGATCGCCGCCGCCATCTCGGCCGGGCCCGGGCTGCTGCTCGCCGACGAGCCCACCACGGCCCTCGACGTGACCGTGCAGCAGGGCGTGCTGCGGCTGTTCCGCGAGATCACCGAGAGCGACGACTGCTCGCTGCTCTTCATCACTCACAACCTGGCGGTGATGGCCGAGGTGGCGGATCGGGTGCTCGTTCTCGACGCCGGCCGCATCGTCGAGCAGGGCGCGGTCGCCGACATCCTCGCCGCGCCGACCCATCCGGTGACGCGGGCGCTCATCGGGGCCGCGGCGTCCGAGGCCGCTCCGACCTCCGAGCATTCCTCCGGGTCTGCGGCCGGCCCGGCATTCGAGGGTCCTCCGGCCGCGGGAGCCGAACGATGACCGCGGGATCGCCCCTCGTCGAGGCGAGCGGCCTCACGAAGCGCTACCGCGTTCCCCCGACGCGGCTGTTCCAGCGCGCGGGGACGACCACGGCCGTCGAGGGCGTCGATCTGACGGTGAGCCGGGGCGAGAGCGTGGCGATCGTCGGAGAATCCGGATCCGGCAAGTCGACCCTGCTGCGGCTGCTGCTGGGGCTCAGCCGCGCGACCTCGGGGTCGGTGCACTACATCGTGCGCACCGACGATCCGGCGCGGGCCGGCGATCCGGCATCCACGGAGACCCGCACCGTCGATCCCGCCCGCGACGACCTGCTCTGGCTGCGGCGGCGCGCCGGTATGGTCTTCCAGGATCCCTACTCCACATTCGACCCGCGACGCACGATCGGGCTGACGGTCGCCGAGCCGCTCGTGGCCACCGGGGCGGAGGGCGACCACCGGGCCGCCGTCGCCGAGATCCTCGCGCGC
>NZ_JBHSRW010000436.1:0-867 GCF_042659205.1 Leucobacter soli | reverse complement strand
GGGGCAGCGACCGACCCACGGCGCCAGTTCCGCCGCGATCTCGCCGTCGTGCGTGCGACCCCCGACGTATCCGATCTCGCGCGCGACGCGCTTCCACTCCGGCCCGTGCCCGGCGGCCGAGCCGGCCAGCGCGTGCGCCACCTCGTGCAGCAGGATCTGGTGGATCTCGTCGTCCTCGAAGCGCGCGGCGAGGTGCCGCGACACCGTGATGCGGCGGTCCGTGTAGTTGCAGAGGCCCGCGCGTCGCCGCGCATGATCGAAGTCGAAACTCCACGATCCTGCGCCGAACCGCGGGTCGAGGTGCATGCGGATCAGGGCCTCGGCCCACACCCGCACCCGCGCCGGATCAGCCACGGCCGAAGATCTCGGGAGGCGGCTCCGGACTCGCCGCTGCCGAATCGTCCCCGACGGGCCGGGCGGTCCCGATCCACTCGGCGAGCTCGCGGTCGACGAGCATGCGGGCGGGGTGCGGTCCACCGGCGAGGAGGCGCGGAAGCCAGTTCAGCTCCGGCTCGCCGCCCGAGGCGACGAGCACGACATTCCCGAAGCGGCGGCCCTTGAGCACCTGCGGCTCCGCGATCACGGCGACCTCGGAGAAGAGCGCGCCGAGGGTGGCCGCCTGGCCGCGGGCGAAGCGCTGCCCGGAGCCGTCGGTGGCGTTCACGACGACGACGCCTGTCGGGGAGAGGAGGGGGTGGATCAGTTCGTAGAACTCGACGCTCGACACGTGGGCCGGCGTACGAGCGCCCGCGAAGATGTCCACCACCACCAGATCCATGGCGCCGCGCATGCCGGCCGGCATGCGCCCGAGCACCTCGCGGGCGTCGCCGTGCCGCACGCGGATGCTCGCCCGCTTCGGCAGCGGGG
>NZ_JBHSRW010000435.1:0-881 GCF_042659205.1 Leucobacter soli | reverse complement strand
ACCGGGGCACCGTCGGCGACGACGGTCTGCGCCGGGGCGGCGAAACCGCGTTCGAGGAGCCAGGCGCGGATGATGGGCCCCGTGGTGTCGGGCCGCTCGCCGGCGGCGGCCCGCGTCGAGGCGACTACCACGCGCGCATCGCGCCCGGTCATTCGAGCTGCCAATCGCCGCTCTTGCCGCCCGACTTCGCGAGTACGCGCACCCCGCTGATCACGGCGTGACGGTCGACGGCCTTGATCATGTCGTAGAGGGTGAGCGCGGCGACGCTCGCCGCGGTGAGCGCCTCCATCTCGACGCCGGTCACCCCGCGGACCGAGGCGGTCGAGACGATGCGCACGCGGTCCCCCCGGGCCTCGAAGTCGACGGAGAGTTTGGTGAGCGGAAGGGGGTGGCAGAGGGGGATCAGCTCCCACGTGCGCTTCGCCGCCATGATGCCGGCGATGCGCGCCGTGCCGAGGGCTTCGCCCTTGGGGAGGTCACCGGCCATGAGGCGATCGACCACGTCGGCGCGGGTCTCGAGGGTGGCCTCGGCCCGCGCGGTACGGGAGGTGACGGCCTTCTCGGTGACGTCGACCATGTGCGCACTGCCGTCCGCTCGCAGGTGGGTGAGGTCGGGCGCGGTGGTGGGGTGCGTGTCAGTCATCGATCCTCCAGATCTCGATCGGGGCTCCGGCGGGGAGGTGATCCACCCCTACCGGGAGATGCGCCAGTACTTCGGCGGACGCGAGATCCGCGAGCAGGTGGGAACTCGGCGGAGTCACATGCACGCGCCCGGCCTCATCGACGCGCCCGCGCCTCAGCTGGTGCTTCTGCGGCGGCGAGTCGACCGCGTGGGCGAGCGGCAGGTGCTCGGAGGGGCGCAGTGCCGGCCGGCCGGCGTG
>NZ_JBHSRW010000434.1:0-885 GCF_042659205.1 Leucobacter soli | reverse complement strand
GAAGTATCCGAGCGCGGCCTGCATGGCGCGGCCGTTCAACGGCGCCCAGGCGAAGAGCCACAGCTGCGCGCCGAGCACCCGTCCGCCCGTCGCGATCCAGCGCCCCTGCGCGTCGCGCTTCGTGGCCGCATGGACCAGATGCACGCCGTCGATGGGGTCGGCCAGCTCGCCGTCCGGACCGATCCCGGTCAGCTCCCGCCCCGTCACGACGTCGCCCGGGTAGCCCTCGCTCGCGAGCACGACCACGACGGCGACCTCGTCCGTGAAGCCCGGTGCCGGGTGCGCGGAGAGCGTGCCGCTCGCCGCGGCGAGCAGGTAGGTGCTGAGCGGCGAGGCGAGGCGCGGCAGTACGACCTGCGTCTCGGGGTCGCCGAAGCGGGCGTTGAACTCGATCACGCGAACGCCCTTCGACGTGACGATGAGGCCGCAGTAGAGCAGGCCGATGAACGGGGTGCCCTCGGCCTCGAGCTGCCGCACGGTGGGCCGGGCGACCGTCTCGGTGATCTCCTCGACGAAGCCCGGTCCGTCGTTGCCGGAACCGCTGCTCGACCCGCCGCTGCTCGATCCGGCACCGGGCAGCCACGGCAGCGGCGAGTACGCTCCCATGCCGCCCGTGTTCGGGCCCGCGTCGCCGTCGAAGATGCGCTTGTAGTCCTGCGCCGGGCTCAGCGGCACGACGTCGTGGCCGTCGGAGAAGAAGAACAGCGAGACCTCCTGGCCGTCGAGGAACTCCTCGATCAGCACCTCGCCGTGCGGCGCCCAGGTGGCGACGTGCGCGAGGGCCGCCGCGCGATCCTCCGTCACCAGCACGCCCTTGCCCGCGGCGAGGCCGTCGGCCTTCACGACGTAGGGGGCGCCGAACTCGTCGAGCACCCGCTCGGCGTC
>NZ_JBHSRW010000433.1:0-899 GCF_042659205.1 Leucobacter soli | reverse complement strand
CGACCGCCGGTCGCACCTGTCCGGCCATCTCGCCGCGCGGGGACACCGCGACGATGACGACGTCCGCGCCCTGCAGCGCGGCCGCGCGGTCGGCGGCGTCGAGGATCGAGCCCGTCCGGTAGTGAACGCCTGCCATCTGCTCCGCGGACTCGCTGCGCGTGATGCTGGTGACTTCCAGCCCTCGCACCACCGCCGCCTCGACGATGTGCGAGCCGGCGTAGCCGCTTCCTCCGAAGATCGTCATCGTGGTCATGGCAACTCCTCACTGTTCGATGGTCGTACTTCGCACAACCATCATCCCGCGTCGCGCATTCCCCGGGGTGAAGAGCTCGGGCGAGGAGCTCGGGCGGGGACGTCGCCGATGTCCCCGGAAGGAGGGCTCAGGCGAACGCGCGGGCAGTCGCGGGGATGGGAGCGGGCAGCACGGTCGATCCGGTGAGGTACGCATCGACGGACGCTGCCGCGGCGCGGCCTTCCGCGATCGCCCAGACGATCAGCGACTGGCCGCGACCGGCGTCTCCCGCGACGAAGATCCCGCGCAGCGCGTCGGCGTCGAAACCGGTGTCCCCGGCGGACGCCTCGTAGTCGGCGCCGCGGGCGAAGGCACCGCGCGCTCCGCGCACGAGCGGGAACCTCGGGTCCTCGACCGGATCCGGGCCGGTGAAGCCCATCGCGATCAGCACGAGGTCGGCCTCGATCAAGTGCTCCGTCCCCGGGATCGGCTCGCGGCCGTTCTCGGTGTAGCCCGTCTCCGCGACGCGCAGCGCACGAACGGCGCCGCGCACGTCGGCGACGAACTCGACAGTCGAGGCCAGGTACCGGCGCTCGCCGCCCTCCTCGTGCGAGCTCGAGACCTCGAACAGGGTCGGGTGCGTCGGCCACGGCTGCTCGGCGCCGCG
>NZ_JBHSRW010000432.1:0-910 GCF_042659205.1 Leucobacter soli | reverse complement strand
GGTTCGCCGAGCGCCTCGCCGCGAGCGCCGGCTTCGATCGCGCGGCGCTCGCGCCGCTGGTCGCCGCCGCGGAGCGGAACTGGGCGGAGGTCGGCCCGGAGCTCGCGCTCACCGGCCCGATCGCGCGGGGAGACACGGCGACCGTCGCGCGTCAGCGCGCCGCGATCGCCGAGCACCTGCCCGAGCGGGTGGCGCTCTTCGACGAGCTCGTGCATCTGACCGAGGACCTCGCCCGTACCGGCCGGGGCCCGGTTCCGTCGGAGTCGGGAACGTCGGAGTCGGGAACGGAGGATCGCTGATGCGCATCGCCCGCACCGCGGCCGAGCTGCACGAGCACCTTTCCGCCATGCGCCCCCGATCGGGTGAGGCCGACGGCGTCGGCCTGGTGCCGACCATGGGCGCCCTGCACGAGGGGCACCTCTCCCTGATCCGCGCCGCCCGCGCGGCGCACGCGGCGGTCGTGCTCTCGATCTTCGTGAACCCGAAGCAGTTCGACGACGGCGGCGATCTCGCGGCCTACCCCAGGGACGAGGAGCAGGACATCGCGCTCGCCCGAGCCGCGGGGGTCGACGTCGTGTTCGCGCCCTCCGCCGACGAGATGTACCCGAGCGGCTTCGCCACCACGGTCAGCGTGCATCCCCGCCTGACCGGCGTCCTCGAGGGCGCGGTGCGCGGGGCCGGGCACTTCGACGGGGTGGCGACGGTCGTCTGCAAGCTGCTCGCGATCGCGCGGCCGGACGCGGCGTACTTCGGCGAGAAGGACTTCCAGCAGCTCCTGGTGGTGCGCCGGATGGTCGAGGACCTGGCACTGCCCGTGCGGATCGTCGGCTGCCCGACCGTGCGCGAGGCCGACGGTCTGGCGCGATCGAGTCGCAACGCGCGGCTCTCGCCCGAGCAGCGCGCCGCAGCC
>NZ_JBHSRW010000431.1:0-915 GCF_042659205.1 Leucobacter soli | reverse complement strand
GGCTGTCGCTCGCGAGCGGCCGCGGCTCGAGCAGCCAGCTCTCGCCCGCGCCGAGCGCGGTCAGGCCGCGCAGCAGCTTGCCCGAGGGGGCGGTGATGATGGTGCCCATCTGCGTCTCGAGGTGCTCGGGCGTGCCGACCTTCAGCGATTCGACGGCGTCGACGAGCTGGCCGCGGAACCGCTTCGACTTCGCGACCGAGCCGACGAGGATCACGAGCGACGCCGCCGAGCACTTCTGGCCCGCGTGCCCGAAGGCCGACTGCGCCACGTCCTTCGCCGCGAGGTCGAGGTCGGCGTTCGGGGTCACGATGATCGCGTTCTTGCCGCTCGTCTCGGCGAGGATCGGCAGATCCTTCCGCAGCTCGCGGAACGCCACCGCCGTCTCGTAGGCGCCGGTGAGGATGAGGCGATCCACGCGCGGATCGGCCACGAGCGCCGAGCCGAGCGCGCGATCCGCGAACTGCACCAGCTGCAGCACCTCGCGCGGCACCCCGGCCTCCCACAGCGCCTCGACCATCACGGCGCCCGAGCGGGCCGAGTTCGAGGCGGGCTTGATGATGACCGAGGCGCCCGAGGCCAGGCCGGCGAGCACGCCGCCCGCGGGGATCGCGGTCGGGAAGTTCCACGGCGGGATCACCGCGACGAGCTTCTGCGGCACGGCGACCGCGCCGTCGACCTGCTCGAGCAGCTGGCCGAGCATCGCGTAGTAGTTGGCGAAGTCGATCGCTTCGGAGACCTCGGGGTCGCCCTGATCGAGCGTCTTGCCGCACTCCGATCCCATGACCTCGAGCAGTTCGGCGCGCTTCTCCTCGAGCTTCTCGCCGGCGCGGTAGAGGATGCGGGCGCGCTCGTCGGCGCCGAGGGCCTGCCAGCCCTCGGCCGCCGCCACGCCGCGCGCGATGATCGTCTCGAGCT
>NZ_JBHSRW010000430.1:0-929 GCF_042659205.1 Leucobacter soli | reverse complement strand
TAGGGCGTGTCTGTTAATTGATTTGTGATGGGGGTGGGATCGTGGAACCATGTCGCGATTCCAGCTCCTCTCCGATGATCAATGGGCACTCATCGCGGATCTGATGCCCGGCCCGACGGGGAAGAAGGGCCGTCCGTTCGCGGATGCACGCCTGATGGTCGAGGGCATCATCTACCGGTATCGGTGCGGGATCGCGTGGCGAGACCTCCCCGAGGCGTTCGGGCCGTGGCAGACAGCATGGCAGTGGCATAAGCGGATGGCCGATGACGGCACCTGGGATCAGGTGCAGTCCCGGCTGCATGAGTATGCCGACCGTGCGGGCCTGATCGATTGGGATATCTCGGTGGATTCCACGATCGCCAGAGCGCATCAGCACGCGACGAACGTGACCCGGGTAAAAAAGGGCTTCGTCGAATTACAAGAATCCGCTGCTTGAGCCGTCTGACCATGCGGTCGGGCGCTCCCGGGGCGGCCTGTCGACGAAGACGCATCAGCTGGTCGACGGACGCGGCTTGCCATTGGTGACGCTGGTGACCGCGGGGCAGGACGGAGACTCGCCGATGCTGATCCCGCTGCTGGAAGGGTTGCGGGTCGGTCGGCGCACTCGCCCTGCTGCGGCGCTGGGCGATAAGGCGTACTCATCGCGCGCGAACCGCGCGTACCTGCGACGTCGCGGCATCGAGACCGTGATTCCCGAACCCCGCGATCAGCAGGCCCACCGGAAGCGGCGCGGCTCGATGGGCGGGAGGCCACCGAAGTTTGACTCGGCGAAGTATCGGGGCCGGAACGTGATCGAGCGCGGCTACTGCCGATTGAAGCAATGGCGAGGACTCGCGACCCGGTATGACAAACTCGCGATCGTGTACCGGGCCGCGGTCGTCCTGAACGGAGTGATCGCCTGGCTCAACTATTTAACAGACACACCCTAG
>NZ_JBHSRW010000429.1:0-941 GCF_042659205.1 Leucobacter soli | reverse complement strand
TCTTGATCTCCAACCGACCGATCCCGCGCGCGGCGAGGGCGCGACGCAGTGCCTTCTCGCCGGCCGGCAGGACCTCGCGCACGCGGAAGGCCTGCGCGAACGGCGTCGGGCGGGCCTCGTCGGCGGTGAGATAGGCGATCCCGTTGCCGACCATCCCGGCGCCGAGATCCTCGGCGAGCCGTCCGATCAGTCGGGCACGGATCACCGCGCCATCCGGCTCGTAGACGTACTCGCCGAGCCGGCGTGCTCCGACGTCGGCAGCATCGGCCGCGGCGGTCAGCTCGTGCGACTCGTCTCCGCGGATGACGAGCGCGGCGCGGCGCACTCCCGGTCGGGAGACCTCGCCGAACCAGAGCCCGGTCTCGACGAGCTGTCCGTCCACGGACACCCACTGAGCCTCCGCCCCGTCCGGGATCAGCTCGCGGTCGAAGCCGGGCCCCAGCTTCACGCCGGTGGGCAGGCGATCCGCCAGGCCGAACGCGAAGTCCAGCGACGGGGAGTAATCGCCCGGGGAGGAGAGGCGGCGGGTGTCGCGGTGGCCGGAGGTGCGGCGGGCCGGGTCGAGGAACGCGCCGTCGGCGTCGCCGATGCCCACGGACTCCGCGTCTCCGACGGTCACCTCGATGCCGAGATTGTGCGCGGCGATCGCAGCCGTGAACGGGTCGATCTCGACCGGACGCACATCGATCCCCGCAGCCTGCAGCGCGAGGGACTCGGTTCCGATCCCGCAGCCGAGGTCGATGACGCGTCGGCATCCCGCTGCGGCGAACCGACGGGCGTGCAGATCGGCCACCGCGGCGCGGGTCGCCTGCTCCAAGCCGGCAGGCGTGAAGAGCATGCTCGCGGCGCGCTCGCCGAACTTCGCCCGCGCCTTCTCCCTCAGTCCGGCCTGGGTCAGCGCGGCGGCGACCAGATCCGGGGCCGCGCCCGCCGAGCGGAGC
>NZ_JBHSRW010000428.1:0-949 GCF_042659205.1 Leucobacter soli | reverse complement strand
GGGATCCCCTCCCACGACCCGGGGCAGGCCGCGACGCAGAGGCACCGCGGCTGCCGACGCGGGAGCGGGCGCATCCACCGATGCGCCCGCGATTGCGCCTGCCGACGCGGACGGCTGAGCCCGAGAATCGTGCTCGGACGACACTGGAGCCTGCGCCTGGGCAGCGACGAGAGCCGAAGGAGTCGCAACCTCGATCGGCGCCCAACCGATCGCGACGGCAGCCGCTTCGCTCCCGGCCACCGCGACGTCAGCCACTTCGCTCCTGGCCGCCCCGGCCCCCTCGATACCGGCGACCTCGATACCGGCAGCGCCACCGACGCCCGCAGGCGGCCAGGCGTCGCCGCCCGGTACCCGGGGCAATCCACGCCGCATCGCTCGCACGCCACCGGCCATCGGTTACTGCTTCCGCGCCTCGAGCGCAGCGATCAGCTGCGGCACCACGGTGAAGATGTCGCCGACCACGCCGAAGTCGGCGACGTCGAAGATCGGCGCGTCCGCATCCTTGTTGATCGCGACGATGGTCTTCGCGGTCTGCATGCCGGCGCGGTGCTGGATCGCGCCCGATATGCCGAGCGCGACATACAACTGCGGCGACACCGAGACGCCGGTCTGGCCGACCTGATGCGATTGCGGAATATATCCGGCATCCACTGCGGCGCGGGAGGCCCCGACTGCGGCGCCCAGCGCGTCGGCCAGCTGCTCGACCAGCGCGAACTGCTCCTTGGAGCCGAGGCCCCGACCGCCGGAGACGACCTTCGCGGCGCCGCGCAGCTCGGGGCGGGAGGAGACCTCCGTCACCGGTTCGAACGATTCGATCGTGGCCGCGGGCTTGCCGGAGGCCACGACGTCGAGCATCTGGGCCTGCAGCGGTTGCGGTCCGGCCGCGGCGTCGATGGCGCCCTGCCGCACCGTGACGACGAGCGCGCCGATGGTCGCCGCGGAGGTGGCC
>NZ_JBHSRW010000427.1:0-951 GCF_042659205.1 Leucobacter soli | reverse complement strand
TCGGCCGCGCTCACCGTGACGACGAGGTCCGCCTCGCGCGCGAGTCGCCGCTCCCCCGCCGGCCGGCCCGGGGACTCGGGACGCTCTCCTTCGGTGAGAGGCGTCGTGCTCCCGGCGGCGATGCTGTGGTAGCTCTGCACCATGGGCACGCCGAGCTCCGCGGCGACCGGCAGCGCGGCGAGCCCCGAGTACCAGTGCTCGGCGTGGATGAGGTCCACCGGATGCTCGGCCAACCGCGCGCGCAGGGCGTCGCCGAAGGGCTGGATCAGCGCCTCGTGCTCACCCTTCGCGAGCAGCCTCGGCGGCCCGGCGTCGAGGTGGACGACGGAGAGCCCGGGCACCGGCTCGACCTCGTCGGGCAGCTCGGGCGAGCTGCGCCGCGTGATGAGCTGCACCCGGTGGCCGGCCCTGGCCAGTTCCTCGGCGTGCGCGCGGACGACGACGTTCATGCCTCCCGCGTCCTTGGTCCCCGGTTCGTCGAGGGGGGAGGTGTGCAGCACCACGAAGGCGATGCCGAGCGGGGAGGGAGTCACCCTACGACCGTATCGCAGGGCGACTTGCCGGGAATACCTCCCCCGGGTATATAGTTGGAGTATGCGAACACATACCCCACCTGGGTATATGTCGCACCAGAGCCGCCGAAGGGAACGCGCCATGGGGACCATCGAGTACACCGTCACCGGGATGACCTGCACCAGCTGCGAACGCCACGTGCGCGACGAGATCGGACGGATCGCCGGCGTCACCGGCGTCAAGGTCGACCACCGGACCGGCCGGCTGGCGGTGACCGCGGATGCCGCGTCAGGCGCTGCCGACGTCAATGCCGTCGACTTCGACGCCGCCGTTCTCGCGGCGGTCGACGAGGCCGGCTACTCCGCGGCCCGATCCTGATCCGCCGCCGCGGCGGTCCCGCCCCCCCCGGCCGGCACGGCCCCCCCCCCCACACCACCC
>NZ_JBHSRW010000426.1:0-959 GCF_042659205.1 Leucobacter soli | reverse complement strand
CCCGCCCGCCCGCCCGCGTCCAGTCGCCCAGAGCGTCGAGGTCGTCCAGAGTATCGACGCGCACGCCGGTGGCGCCGAGTGCCGTCGCGAGTCCGGCGAAGTCGGCGCGGGGGATCCGCATCGCCGCCTCGTCGAGTCCCATCGCCCCGTAGAGGTGCACCTCGGCTCCGTAGGCCGCGTCGTTCCACACGACGATGACGCAGCTCTCGGCGGCGAGGATCGCGGACTGCAGTTCGGCAAGACCCATCAGCGCGCCGCCGTCGCCGGTCGTGACGACGACGGTCGATGCGGGCGCCGCAGCGGCGACGCCGGCGACGGTGGAGAGCCCGAGCCCGATGGTCTGGTACGCGGTGCCCACCATGAGCATGCGCTCCGGCGAGGCGACGGGCCAGAACATGTTCGCCCAGCCGATGAAGTGCCCGCCGTCGCTCGTGACGTGGCGATCCTCGGGCAGCAGTGCGGCGAGTCCCGCGGCGACGGCGCGGGGATCGAGCAGTCCGTCGGGGCAGACGCCGTCGGGGTGCTCGGTCCGGCCGTCGTCCCGCATGCGCAGGGAGCCCCCGGGTTCGAGCCCGGGGATCGTCTCCCGCCAGCCGCCGGCCGGGCCCGCGCCGGGCAGTTCGGAGAGCAGCAGCCGCAGCACCTCCTTGGCGTCGCCCCGGAGCAGCACCTGCGTGATCGGGTGCACGGTGCGCGGAGGCGCCACCTGGTCGGCGTCGATGCGGATCAACGTCGCACCGGCGCCGAGCAGTTCGCCGAAGCGCATCGTGAACTGGTTCAGCCCCGCGCCGACGGCGACGACGACGTCGGCCTCGGCGATGACGGCCATCGCGGCCTCCTGACCGAAGCCGCCGGTGACGCCGAGGTCGTAGCGCTCGTCGGCGAAGATGCCGCGGGCGAGCGCCGTCGTCGCGGTCGGCGCGCCGAGCGTCTCGGCGAGTTCGCTCAGCTCGCCCTGA
>NZ_JBHSRW010000425.1:0-966 GCF_042659205.1 Leucobacter soli | reverse complement strand
GACGGTGTCGCCCGAGGCGGCGCTCGCGGAGGTGCAGGATCGGGTGGCGCGCGGGGACCGCCTCAAGGACGCGACGCGAGAGGTCGCCGCCGCGACGGGTCTCTCCGCCCGCGAACTGTACGCGGCTGCGCTCGCCGCGCGATGACGGCGATCGACCCGACGGGCGGCGACTATGGAGGAGACCAGGATGAACGGGAGACTCTCGACCGAGCTGTGGCGATTGGTGCTGCCGGTGCTCTGGTTCGGGATGGTGGCGGCGATCGGATTCATCGAGGCGCCGCTGAAGTTCCAGGCGCCCGGCATCACGATTCCGCTCGGTCTCGGCATCGGGCGGCTCGTCTTCGCCGCGCTGAACGCTGTCGAGGGCCTGCTGCTCGTCGCCCTGATCCTCGTGAGCCTCTGGCCGCGCGCCGCGCGCCTCGCGAGAGCGCGCCTCGCGTGGCTTGCCGGCCTCGCCGCGCTCTTCGTCGTGAAGATCGCGCTGGTGCGCCCCCCGCTCAACGCCCGCACCGACCTGGTGCTCGCCGGCGCCGATCCCGGCCAGTCGCCCTGGCACTATGTCTACATCGCGTGCGACCTTCTGACGCTCGCGCTGCTCGTCGTGCTGGCGATGCAGGCGGCCCGCTCGATCCGCCGCCTCGCGAACGGCGGATCCTGAACCACGACGCTGGGGGAGCGAAGGATCAGGCGCCCCGACCCCCATCGGCGTAGCCGTCCGAGAGCTCCTGCCCGGTGAGCTCCTGGATCGCGGCCATGATCCGGTCCGTCGCCTCGCGCCGGGCGCGGCCTCCGGGCATCCCGTCCAGGTCGTCGAGCCGCACAGGGGGCCCGAAGCGTATCTCGACGCGCGGGGCGCGTCCGGTCGCCGGATCCTTCAGTTCGCGATTCGTCCCGATGAGCCCGACCGGCACGACGCGCGCACCCGTCTCGAGCGCCAGGAACGCCGCGCCGCCGCGGCCGCGATGG
>NZ_JBHSRW010000424.1:0-967 GCF_042659205.1 Leucobacter soli | reverse complement strand
GCTCGAGGCAGGTGCGGCCGCACCCGGCCTGCGCGTGGTGCAGGACGCGAAGCGGCGCGAACTCTTCGTCACCGAGTACGCCGGGCTCGACTGGGCGGGCATTCCGGTGCGCACGGTCGATCCGCACCTCGCTGCACGCGAAGGCTTCGCGGCCCGGCCCGGAGACGTCTGGCCCGAACGGATCCCGGCGGCCGGTCTCGTGCGGCTCGCGGCGCGGCGGCTCGCGGCAGGCCGAGGATTCGAATCGGATCGTGCGCTCTACCTCCGCACCCCCGACGTCTTTCCGCCCGCCGTGCGGAAGCGGGTCTCCACGTGAGCGCCGTACCGCTGCTGCGCGCGGCGACGGTCGACGATCTCGACGCGATCTGGACGATCGAGGCGGCGGTCTTCGGCGCCGAGGCCTGGAGCCGCGAGATGCTGCGCGAGGAGTTGACCGCCGATCATCGCGCCTACCTGGCGCTCGAGGGCGAAGACGGTGCGGTGCTGGGGTACGCCGGGCTGCTTTCGGTCGGCACGGAGGGCGACATCCAGACCATCGCACTCGCCCCCGAGGCGCGCGGCGCCGGCCTGGGGAGAACGATGATGAACGTGCTGCTCGACGAGGCCGCCCGGCGCGGCGTGCACGAAGTGTTCCTCGAGGTGCGCGCCGACAACCCGGTCGCGCGCGGACTCTACGCCTCGCTCGGCTTCGACGAGATCGGGGTGCGGCCCCGTTACTATCAGCCGGACGATGTGGATGCCGTGGTGATGAGATTGATGATGGAGGAGCGTCGATGACCGTCGCCGAACCCCTGGTCCTCGGCATCGAGACGAGTTGCGACGAGACCGGCATCGGCATCGTGCGCGGGCGCACGCTGCTCGCCAACACGATCGCCTCGTCGATGGACGAGCACGCCCGCTTCGGCGGGGTCGTGCCCGAGGTCGCCGCGCGCGCGCACCTCGAGGCGCTGACGCCCGCGATCGGCCG
>NZ_JBHSRW010000423.1:0-968 GCF_042659205.1 Leucobacter soli | reverse complement strand
GATCGACCGCACCGGGCGCGCCGCGAACATCACGCTGAGCCGCGAGGCCGCCTGACCGCCGGGCCAGGCCGCCCGGCGACCTCGGTCGAGGTGACCAGGTCGCCGTACCGGCCCGGAACGACGCCGACCTGGAAAGACGACGGGCCGCGCCCCACGCGCTGTAACACGATGCAGTCATCGGCGGCGGGTGCGCGCGATCGCGTAGCGTAGAGGGCACTGCGCAGCGCGACCCCTCGCGCGCGCCATCCACCACGATCCGCCGCAGCACCCCGGAGGCACCCATGAGCGATGTCGAACTTGCCGAGATCGAGAGCTTCCAGCTCGACCACACCAAGGTGCGCGCGCCCTACGTGCGCAAGATCGCCGTAGAGCACGGCCCCAAAGGCGACGCGATAACCAACTACGACATCCGGCTGGTCCAGCCCAACGAGGGAGAGATCCCGACCGCGGGCCTGCACACGATCGAGCACACGATCGCCGGCCTGCTGCGCACCCGCCTCGACGGCGTGATCGACATCTCGCCGTTCGGCTGCCGCACCGGCTTCCACCTGATCGTCTGGGGCGAACCCGACCCGGCAGACGTCGCCGCGGCGATCAAGGCATCGCTCGCCGACATCGCCGAGCGGATCACCTGGGACGACGTGCCCGGCACCGACGCGGTGAGCTGCGGCAACTACCGCGACCACTCGCTGCATTCGGCGCGCGAGTGGAGCCGGTCGGTGCTGGATCAGGGCATCAGCGTCGATCCGTTCGATCGCTCGGTGCTCGCGTAGCGCCCGGATCCGCAGAGGCAGGATCCGCTCCCGCCGGGCTCGGGGTCGCGGGATCGGCGAGCTCAGGATCAGTGTGCTCAGGATTAGTGTGCTCAGGATCGGTGACTGCAGGCTCCACGATCCCGGGCACGGGCGGCGCCGGATCGCGCGCCGGGCGCGCGGGTGCGAGCTCGGGCTCCGGGCCGAACTGCCCGG
>NZ_JBHSRW010000422.1:0-974 GCF_042659205.1 Leucobacter soli | reverse complement strand
GCCCTGGTGCCGCCGAGCGCGGACGCGACGAGCGCGAGCCCGAACGCGACGAGGAGGCGGTCTGATGGCGATCCCGACGCAGGAGAACGAGGACCAGGAGCTCCGGCGGAGCGCGGTCGCCCCGCCCGGCGGCGCCAGGCTCGCCCGTAGCGCCCGCTGGGTCATCGGTGCGATCCTGCCGGTGGCGGTGATCGTCGTCTGGCAGATCGCCGCGAACATCGGCCTCATCAACACGCAGCTCTTCCCGGCGCCGTCGCAGGTGTTCGCTCGCCTGGTCGACCTCGCGGCGAACGGTGTGCTCGGCAAGAACTTCCTGATCAGTCTGCAACGGGCCGTCATCGGCACGCTCTGGGGCGCCGGTCTCGGCCTGGCCGTCGGCCTGCTGGTCGGGTTCTCGAGCCTCGCGGAGCGCGCGCTCGACCCGACGGTGCAGATGCTCCGCACCGTCCCGCTGATCGCGGTGACGCCGCTGTTCATCCTCTGGTTCGGCTTCGGCGAGGAGTCGAAGATCGTGCTGATCGCGGTCGGCGCCTTCTTCCCGATCTACGTCAATTCCTTCCTCGGCGTGCGCGCGGTGGATCGCAAGCTTTTCGAGATGTCGGCCACCCTCGGCTTCACGGCCTGGCAGCGCCTGCGGCTCGTCGTGCTGCCCGGCGCGATGCCGAACATCCTGCTGGGCCTCCGGCTCTCGATCGGCATGGCCTGGCTGTGCCTGGTGGTCGCCGAGCTGATGGGCGCCACCAGCGGCATCGGCTACCTGATCCAGGACGCGCGGTCGCTGCTCGACACCGCGACCGTGATGGTCGGCGTGATCATCTTCGCTGCGATAGGCAAGCTCTCCGACTCGCTCGTGCGGCTGCTGGAGCGCCGCACGCTGCGCTGGCGCGACACCTTCGCCGGTTGAGGCGACGTCAGGCCGGCCGCCTCGCGGCAGGATCGGACGGGGCGGGTGCGGCTGCGACGGTCGGCGCAGT
>NZ_JBHSRW010000421.1:0-977 GCF_042659205.1 Leucobacter soli | reverse complement strand
GGGAGGCCGCGACGCGCATCGCCGCCGGCCTCGCCGCGGGACGGAGCAGCCGCCTGGTGGTGGAGCCCGAGCTCGACATCGTCTGCTACTACCCGGCGGCCGAACGTGCGAGCGAGATCAGCCGCGCCTCGGACCGCGCCTTCGACCTGCTGGCCGAGCGCGGCTGGCACGTCGCGAAGCTCACGGTCGACGTCGATTGGCTGCGCCGGTCCGGCGCCGGCATCGAGGCGGACGCGGAGACGGTCACGGTGCTGCGCAGCTGCGTGATGAAGCCGGAGCACCTCGGCATCGTCGACGAGTTCGTCGAGACCGTCGAAGAGGTGTTCAGCGGCCTCGTGTAACCGAGACCGCTGGGAGACGAGGGAGCGAGGGAGCGACCATGAGCACCGGCACGATGAACGACGACCAGGCGCGGGGCGGCGCGGCCGGCGACGGCTGGCACCGCTGGCAGGAGCTCGCCCGGCGCGAGGTCGTCGACCTGGCCCGCGAGGGCCTGGTCGTCGTCCCGCTCGGCGCGACGGAGCAGCACGGCCCGTTCCTGCCTACCGGCACCGACATCATGCTGTCGACGCGGGCGGTCGAGGGCGCGCTCGATCTCGCGGCGCCGGAATGCGACCGACCGCTCATCCTGGCGCAGTTCCTCGGCATCGGCTGCTCGGCGCACCACCTGCCGTTCGGCGGCACGATCTCGCTGCCGCCCCAGGTGATGATCGACGTGCTCGTGGCCTCCATGCTCAGCATGGCGGAGAGCGGCGTGAGCCGCATCGTGCTCGTGAACGGGCACGGCGGCAACACCGGGGTGTGCCACGCCGCGGCCTCCGAGGCGGCCTCGCGCAGCGATCTGACCATCGCGGCGCTCGACTACTGGGAGATGGCGTCGCCGCCGGATCCCGCCGCGCCCGGCCACGCCGGAGCGTTCGAGACCTCGCTGATGCTCGCCGTGCGGCCGGATCTCGTGGCCGCGGACCGAGAGCGGG
>NZ_JBHSRW010000420.1:0-981 GCF_042659205.1 Leucobacter soli | reverse complement strand
ACCCGGCCGCGAGACCGACGGCCGCGAGACCCACGGCCACCGCGCCGATGCCCCGTCGCGCGCGCGCCATCATGTCGACGGCACCTCGATCGTCCTGCGCCAGTGCCCGCTCATCGAGGCGGCATCGACGCGCTCCGACGTGGTATGCGCCGTGCACCTGGGCATGGTCGCGGGGCTCATGGAGGCGCACGATCCCGGCGGGGACGGGCCGTGCGGAGCAGGATCGGATCGCGCAGGATCGCGCCGTGCAGGCGCGGATGGGCCCGGATCCGATCACGCGGAGGGCAGTACCGTGACCGTCGGCGAGCGGACGGTGCGGCTGCTCCCCTTCACCGCCCCGGGCGAATGCGTGCTCCAGCTGGCGGACGGGCGGTGAGCCCCGCCGTGGGCGCCGTCCGCCGACGCCCCTCCCTGCGACTCGTCTGGATGCTGCCCGCGGGCCTCAGCCTGCTCGCCGGGCTCGACGCCGCCCTGCTTCTGCTCGGCCTCCCGGCCCCGGTGACGACGCGTCGCCTGCCCGAGACGCACGGCATGCTGCTGGTGGTCGGCTTCGTGGGCACGCTCATCGCGCTCGAGCGCGCCACCGCACTGCGACGCTGGTACGGCTATGCGGCGCCGGGCCTGCTGGGACTCGGCGGGGTGCTCCTCGTGGCCGACCCCGTGCCGCTGATCGTCGCGAAGTGGATCCTCGCCGCCGGCGCTGCCGCGTTCACCGCCCTCTACATCCCGCTCTGGCGGCGGCGCTACGACGCGCAACTGCTCGTGCAGCTGCTCGCCGCGGGCTTCGCGCTGGCGGCGTGCGTGCTCTGGATCGGCGGCGTCGAGTTCCCCCGCCTCCTGCCCTGGCTCTACGCGTTCATCGTGCTCACGATCGCGGCGGAGCGGGTCGAGCTCGCCCTCACGCTCGGACCGGGCGCCGGCCGTAGGATCCTGGTACACGCCTGGACCGTGGCGGGCGCGCTGCTCGTCGGCCTCGCCGAC
>NZ_JBHSRW010000419.1:0-987 GCF_042659205.1 Leucobacter soli | reverse complement strand
GCCGGCACCGGTGTCGGCGGGCGCATCCGCAAGGAGGACGTGCTCGCGGCGGCCCAGCCCGCGCCCGCTGCGTCGGCCGGATCGTCGGCACCGGGAGCCGCTGCGGCCGCACCGGTCGAGGTCTCGCCGCTGCGCGGTACGACGCAGAAGATGAGCCGGCTGCGCAAGGTGATCGCCGAGCGCGCCGTCGCCTCGCTGCAGGGCACCGCCCAGCTGACCACGGTCATCGAGGTGGACGTGACCGCGGTGGCCCGTCTGCGCGACGCGAAGAAGGCCGATTTCCTGGAGAAGACCGGCACGAAGCTGTCGTTCCTGCCCTTCTTCGTGCTGGCGGCCGCCGAGGCACTGCGGACGTACCCGATCGTGAACTCGACGGTGGAGGACGACAGCATCGTCTACCCCGCCGCCGAGAACATCAGTATCGCGGTGGACACGGAGCGCGGCCTGCTGACGCCCGTGGTCCGCGATGCCGGCGAGAAGAACCTCGCGCAGATCGCTCACGACATCGCCGATCTCGCCGCGCGCACCCGCGACAACAAGCTCACTCCGGATGAGCTCTCGGGCGGCACGTTCACCGTGACGAACACCGGCTCGCGCGGCGCGCTGTTCGACACCCCGATCGTGTTCCTGCCGCAGTCGGCCATCCTCGGCACGGGCGCGGTCGTGAAGAAGCCGGCCGTCATCTCGGGCCCGGAGGGCGATGCCATCGCCATCCGCTCGACGGTCTACCTGGCGCTCTCGTACGATCACCGGACGATCGACGGTGCGGATGCCGCCCGCTTCCTCACCCAGGTCAAGTCCCGGCTGGAGGAGGCGCGCTTCGAGGCCGACCTCGGCATCTGAGTTCGATCGAGCACGCGGGGGTCCGGCGGGAACGCCGGGCCCCCGCGTGCTCGTTCCACCGGTTCCGGCTGCCGCGGCGTGATCCTCGACCGCACCGCATGCCCCGCTGCGGCCGCCGCGCAATCCGACCACCCCCGCGGCTCG
>NZ_JBHSRW010000418.1:0-988 GCF_042659205.1 Leucobacter soli | reverse complement strand
GCGCGGCACCGACCAGACGGAGCAGCTGCGCGTGCACGGCTTCGCGGTCATCCAGCGTGGGCACGGCGAGCCCGCTCAGCAGGGAGGCGATCTGCTCGCGCGGTGCGAGGCCCAGCTCGCCGACGACGAGCTCCAGCGGCTCCGCCCCGACCCCGACGCGCTCCTGCGAGAACCGGATCATCCGCTCCGCGATCTCCGTCGCCTCCGGCAACTCGGCCGGCAGATGCAGGCCGGTGCGCGCGAAGTCGAAGTCGGGATCGGGTCCCCTGGCTCCCCCCGCCGCCGGGGCGGTCAGCGCGCCCAGGAGCATCTCGGGCGCGAGCAATGCACCGCGGTAGTCGCTCGGTTCGAGGACCACGACAGTTCCGTGCTCCCGGGCCACCTCGAGCAGGGAACGCAGAGCCGCGGCTCCCTGCACGGCGTCCGTGTCGAGCGCCCAGCATCCGGTTGCGGTCGACGACGACGGCACCAGACGCGCAGGATCGACCGCGAGGCGCGCAACCCCGGGATCGCGGGCGAGCCGACGCAAGCGTTCCAGCTCCCGGCGGGCGCCGGCGGGGCCGAGCACCGGTTCGCCGCCCAAGGCGAGCACGGTATCGAAGCCGGCCTCCCGATTCGCCCGCAGCACGGTCCCGAGTCGCTCCGGGAGCGCCTCCGTCTCGCTCGGCGGCTTCACCGCAAGCACCAGGTGCGCGACCCGTTCGCGCAGCCAGCGCCTCGCCATCGGTAGCACGGCCCAGGGCAGACCGAGCGAGGCGATGCCGCCGGTGCGCATCGCGAGCCGATCCTTCGCTGGCAGAGAGGGTGGGAGATCCTGGGAGAGGGTGCGGAGACCGAGCGCGGCGGTGAACGGGTCCGCGGTGCCGATCACGGCCTCGAGCAGTTCGCGCGTGAAGGCGGCGCCGTCGTCGTCGCGGCGCGCGCCCTCGAGCAGATCGGGTGTCGCGCTTCGCGGATCCGTGCGCGTCGGCACGTCGACCTCGGCCCG
>NZ_JBHSRW010000417.1:0-992 GCF_042659205.1 Leucobacter soli | reverse complement strand
ATCGCCGGCCCCGCGCACGCCGAGGCCGGCGGGATCGCCGGTTCGACCCCGGCGCAGGATGCCGCCGAGTCCGGCGTAACGGCAGTCCCGACCGAGACCACCGACACGGGAGCTCCCGGGACTCCGGCGGGCGAGAACGTCGCCGAGACGCTGCGCCTGGAGACCGAGCGCGCCGTCGCGGCGATGAAGTCCGCGCGGAAGGCCGAGGCCAAGAAGAACTCGACCGTGTCCAAGAAGCGGAAGGCCGCGCTCAAGAAGGCCGCCGCGAAGCAGAAGGCCGCGGTCAAGAAGAAGGCCACCAAGGCGAAGAAGAAGCTGAAGAAGGTTGTCCGATCGGCGATGTCGCAGCTGGGCGACTTCCAGGACTGCACGGCAGTCGTGGAGCGGGCCTTGCGCAAGGCGGGCGTCCACGCGGGCGACCTCGGAACGCAGGTCGGCGACTACACGGAGCTCGGCGGCCGCAAGGTCACCGGCAAGTACCGCGCCGGCGATGTCCTGATCTGGCCGGGCCGCCATGTCGCGGTCTACACGGGCAAGGGGAAGGCCGTGCACGGAGGCTGGAACGGCGGGCGCACCGTCGTCAACAAGAACCTGCAGGTCTACAGCAAGCCGATCGTCGTGCGCTATTTCAAAGCCGACCAGCAGGCCGCCGCCTCGGTCGCCTCCTAGGCCCATCTCCTGGATCGATTTCCCAGCCCCACGCCCTCCGGCGTCGCAGGTGCCTCGGCGCCTCGCGCACGGCGAAGGCGGGCCCCGCTCCTCGTCGCGATGCGAGGCGGAGCGGATCGGTGACGGATCACCCCCAGTGCGGCGGTTTGTCGTCTCTGAGGCGCGACTCGTTCTCGGTTGAGGGGCGCGGATCGGCCGGCGGATCGTAGGGCGCCGGATCGCTTCCCTCGGGCGCGGGTCGCGTCGCCCGCCGAGGTCGACGCCGGTCGCGGCGCACTCTGCCCGCGTCCGCACCGTCGTGCGCGTCGTGCGTCCGGGAGCTC
>NZ_JBHSRW010000416.1:0-996 GCF_042659205.1 Leucobacter soli | reverse complement strand
CAGACCACGCGAGAGCCCATCACGGCGAGATCGTCCTGTCCCGTCGCCCGGTACCGCTCGTGCGCGGCGAGCGCACACCCGCATCGGCGGCCCGATCCAGCATCTCCTGCCAGGCCCCGAGGGCCCGCAACTCGGGATCCGCCTCGGCACGCCGGCGGTGGCGCCGCCATCGCTTCGCGAACGGCAGGAACAGCAGCGGGAGCGCCAGGAGCGCCAGGGCTGCGACCGAGAGACCGGCGATGCGCAGCACCGGCCAGATCCACGACGCGGCGGGCGGCTCCTCCGCCGGATCCGCGTCGTCGCTCTGCTCCCCGGTGCCCAACGGAGGATCGACCTCGTTCGCGTCGCGCTCCTCCGGCGTCGTCGGGAACTCCGGCAGCTGCTCGCCCTTCTCGATCGCCTGCGGCGGCTGTTCGACCTGCGGGCTGACGTCGAACGGCACCCAACCGCTCGCATCGCGCACCTCGATCCACGCGGCGAGATGCTCGCCGCTGCCGACGTCGGAGCACGCCGGCTCGGCGGGCACACCGGCGCCCTCGCCACCGAGCCGGACACCGAGCACGACGCGCGATTCGAAACCGAGCGAACGGGCCACCAGCGCCGCAGCCGCGGCGAACTGCTCGTCGTCGCCCACGCCGGCCACGAGCTGCTCGACGGGCGCCTCCTCGCCGACCTGGCGCTCCTGCGAGTTGAGCTGCGCGAAGAGCTGCTCGAGACGAGCCGCCGAATGGCCGCCCGCGCTCTGCTCGAACCGGGTTCCGTACGCCGCCGAGAGCCGTTCGATCCACAGCCGCTCGCCCTCGCCGTCACTCAGCGCGTGGCTGAGATAGCCGCGCTCGCGGAGACGCCGGACCAGCTCGGCGAATCCCTCCCCGGTCGCCGGCTGCTGCTGCGCCGCGACCCAGGCGCTCAGTTCGGGCATCGCCTCCGTATCGAAGCCGCCATCGAAGCCGGCGTCGAGGTCCGCGTCGCCGACGCCGGGCTCGGCGAGCGGCG
>NZ_JBHSRW010000415.1:0-996 GCF_042659205.1 Leucobacter soli | reverse complement strand
GGCTGCGCCGCCCGCCCGGCCTGCTCGGCGCGGTACTGGCGGCCCGAGGGCTCGGGTTCGAACGCGTCATGGTGCCCGACAGCTGCGCGCGGGAGGCCGCGCTCGTACCCGGGATCGAGGTCATCGCGGTACGCGATCTCGCCGGTGCGCTCGCCTGGTACCGCGGCGACGCCGACGGCTGGCGAGTGGGCGCGTCCGACGACGACCCCTCGGACACGGCTGAACGTCCCGAGGGTGCCGATCGATCGGACATGGCCGAGGTGATCGGGCAGCCCGAGGCCGTCGAGGCCATGGTCGTCGCAGCGGCGGGGCGGCACCACCTCTCCATGGTCGGGCCCCCGGGAGCAGGCAAGACGCTGCTCGCGACCAGACTGCCCACCATCCTGCCGGATCTCGATGAAGACGAGCAGATCGTCGCCAGCAGTATCGCCTCGCTCGGCGGCAACCCGCTGACCGAACTCGTGACGCGCCCGCCCTTCGAGAGCCCGCACCACACCGCCTCCTCGGTCTCGATCATCGGCGGAGGCGCCGGCGGGGCCGTGCGCCCGGGGGCCATCACCCGCGCCTGCCACGGCGTGCTCTTCCTCGACGAGACTCCGCAGTTCCCGAGCGCCGTGCTCGATGGACTGCGGCAACCGCTCGAGAGCGGCACGGTCGAGATCCACCGCGCGAAGGTGCGCGCGCTCCTTCCCGCCCGGGTGCAACTGATCCTCGCAGCGAACCCCTGCCCCTGCGGCAACGCCGGTTCTCCTGAGACCGCTGCGGAGTGCCGCTGCACCCCGCTGATGCGCACCAGGTACCTGGGTCGGGTGTCCGGGCCGCTCGTCGACCGGATCGACCTGAGACTCTCCGTGCGACGGATCTCGAGTGCGCTGCCCGCACTGGCGGAGGAGCCGCGACCGACGAGCGCCCAGCTGCGTCGGCGCGTGGTCGAGGCCCGCGCCCGCGCCGCAGATCGGCTCCGCGGAACCCCGTGGTGCGTGAACGCCGAGGTTC
>NZ_JBHSRW010000414.1:0-999 GCF_042659205.1 Leucobacter soli | reverse complement strand
GAGGGCAGCAGCCGCGCCGGCGGGGGCCGGCAGCGGCGACGGGCAGACCGCTCAGTCGAGCAGCAGCGCCGGCTCCTCGAGCACCGAGGCCACGTCGGCGACGAAGCGCGAGATCACGTCGCCGTCGACGATGCGGTGGTCGAAGGATCCGCCGACCGTGGTCACCATGCGCGGCCGAACCTCGCCGTCGACGACCCACGGCTTCTCCTTGATCGTGCCCATCGCCATGATGGCGCACTCCCCCGGGTTCAGGATCGGCGTGCCGAAGTCCATGCCGAAGACGCCGATGTTCGTGATCGTGATCGTGCCGTTCGCCATCTCGGCGGGCTGCGTGCGGCCGTCGCGGGCGGTGATCGTCAGCTGCTCGATCGCCTGGGCGAGCTGCAGCAGGGTGAGCTCCTGCGCGTCCTTGATGTTCGGCACCACGAGCCCGCGGGGGGTCGCGGCGGCGATACCGAGGTTCACGAAGTTGTGGCGGATGATCTCGGTCTCGGTGAAGGTCGAGTTGATCTCGGGATTGCGGCGGATCGCCCACAGCATCGCCTTCGCGAAGATGAGCAGCGGCGAGACCTTGGTGCCGGCGAACTCGCTCGAGCTTTTGAGACGCTTCACGAACTCCATGGTGCGCGTCGCGTCGACGTCAGTAAAGACGCCGACGTGCGGCGCCTCGTTCGAGCTCGTCGCCATGGCTTGAGCAATGTGCTTGCGCACACCCTTGAGCGGGATCCGCTCCTCGCGCACGCTCTGCGGCTCGGGCGTCGTGATGTTGCGGAAGAGGCTGGCCTGCGAGGCGTGGCGCACCACGTCGTCGCGCAGGATCTCACCGGCGATGCCCGTGCCGGTCACCGCGGTGAGGTCGACACCGAGATCCTTGGCGAGCTTGCGGATCGGCGGCTTCGCGATCACCGGGTTCGCGTCGGCGACCGGGAGCGACGAGTGCCGTCCGGCTGCGCCTGCGAGCAACGGCTCGCCGCCCCGGCGGCGGCGCGACGTCGCGGA
>NZ_JBHSRW010000413.1:0-1000 GCF_042659205.1 Leucobacter soli | reverse complement strand
CACGCCGCGACGCCGCCGCGCGAGGCCGATCCGGCTGGGCCGAGCGCTACGCAGCGACCGTCGCGGGCACGTACTCCTCGGCGAGCCGGGCCTGCACGAGGATCGGCAGGTGGTCGCTCGAGCCGCGATCCAACGTGCGCACGCTCTCGATGCTGAGCCCGGACGAGGTCGCGAAGTCGAAGTGCCCGCGGAACATCTTGTACCGGGTGTAGGTGCGCCGGTCGCTCAGCGTCAGATCGTAGCCCGCCTCGCGCACGTGCCGGTCGAGTCGCGCCTGGAACACCGGGTAGTTGTAGTCCCCGACCATGAGCGCGGGCACCCCGGGACCCAGCGCCCGCAGCTCAGCGATCGCCGCGTGGATCTGGTGCCGGCGCAGCGAGTTCAGCGCGGTCAGCGGGGCCGCGTGGAAGGAGGCTGCGATCACATCGTGGCCGGTCTGCCGGTCGTGCAGACGCGCACCGAGCAGTCGCTCGTTCGCGGGCGCGAGCACCCGGTCGTGCAGCGACTTCTTCAGCTGGAACGTGTGCGCCGACCGCACCTGGAATCGATCCTCCCGCACGTACATCGCCAGGCCGAGGCGGTTGTTTTCGGTGGCGTGGACGAGCCCGAGCGATCCGAGCCTGGCCGGAAGCGCGACGGCGTCGGCCTCCTGCAGGCAGAGGATGTCGATCTCATGGCGCTCCGCCAGCCCTCCGATCTCCCCGAGCGCACGATTCTTCCGCAGGTTGTAGCTGATGGTCCTCACGCGCCGCCTTTCGAGTGCTGCCGCAGGGAGACGCATCCCCCCTGCGCACAGACTACGCCCGATATCTGTGCGGCGGGTGTCCGCCACGGGATCAGCCGATGACGAGCCGCTCGGCCTCCTCTAGCAGGATCCGGCGGATCTCGGTGAGCGCCGGGTGCCCGCCGCCGGCGGCGCGAGCCGCGGTGAAGAGGGTGCGGCGGGGCGCGCCCTCCAGGTCGATGACGCGCATGCGGTGCTCGGCGCCGGCGTGCATGA
>NZ_JBHSRW010000412.1:0-1004 GCF_042659205.1 Leucobacter soli | reverse complement strand
AGCGCCGCCCGAGCCGCCCCCGCGCGATCGTGCTGGCCCCGACCCGCGAGCTCGTCACCCAGATCGCCGAGACCATCAAGATGCTCGCCGTTCCCGCCGGCATCAAGGTCACCACCATCTTCGGCGGCGTGCCGCAACGCCGCCAGGAGGCTGCGCTCGAGGCCGGCGTCGACGTCGTGGTCGCCGCGCCCGGCCGCCTCGACGACCTCATGAAGCAGAGGCTCATCAGCCTCGACAGCGTCGAGATCACCGTGCTCGACGAGGCGGATCACATGGCCGACATGGGCTTCCTGCCCGTCGTCACGCGGATCCTGAACGCGACGCCGAAGCAGGGCCAGCGGCTGCTCTTCAGCGCGACCCTGGACAACGGGGTCGACAACATCGTGAAGAAGTACCTCCACAACCCGATCCTGCACTCGGTCGACAGCGCCGAGTCCCCCGTGCCGCAGCTCACGCATCACGTGTTCGAGGTCGCGAGCAAGGCCGGCAAGGACGCGCTGATCGAGGCGCTCGCCTCGGGCACCGAGCGCCGCATCTTCTTCACCCGCATGAAGCACCAGGCGAAGAAGCTCGCCAAGCAGCTGACCGCCGCGGGCATTCCTGCCGTCGAGCTGCAGGGCAACCTGTCGCAGAACGCGCGGGATCGCAACCTCGCCGAGTTCGTCTCGGGCGGGGCGAAGGTGCTCGTCGCGACGGACGTCGCCGCGCGCGGCGTGCACGTCGACGGCGTCGATCTGGTCGTGCACGTGGATCCGCCGGTCGAGCACAAGGCCTACCTGCACCGCTCCGGCCGCACCGCGCGCGCCGGCAACGAGGGCGACGTCGTGACGCTCGTGCTGCCCGAGCAGCGCGGCGAGATGCGCCAGATCATGCGCGCCGCGAAGATCCACGTCACCCCGCGCCCGGCCAGCCCGAAGGATGCCGAGGTGCTCGAGCTCATCGGCGAGGCGGCGCCGCGCGTCGATCCGAAGGAGACCGAGCGCAAGCGCGCTGCGGCTCACCTC
>NZ_JBHSRW010000411.1:0-1015 GCF_042659205.1 Leucobacter soli | reverse complement strand
CAGGCCGGTGAGCGCGCGCGCGGTCATGGTCTTGCCGGATCCGGACTCGCCGATGATGGCGAGCATGCGCCCCGGCGGCACTGCGAGGTCGAGCGGCTGCACGATGGTGCCTGCCGGGCCCTCGACAGTGAGGCCGGTCGCGACGAGCCCCGCCGAGTCAGCGGCACCAGCGGCATCCGCCGCATCCGCCGCGGCGCGATCCTGCGCGTTCATTCGAGCCCCCGTTCCCGCAGGCGTTCGCCCAGCTGGTCGCCGATCAGGTTGATCGCCATCGTCACGAGGATGATGAGCAGCGCGGGCACGAGCAGCATCGCCGGATTGTCGGCGATCAGCGCGCGGCCGTCGGAGATCTGGCGTCCCCAGTCGGGGGTGCCCGGGGCCACGCCGATCCCGAGGAAGGAGAGCGAGGAGAGCGTGACGAGGGCGATGCCGATGTTGAGCATGAGGTTGGTGAGGATCAGCGGCCACACGTTGGGCACGATGTGGCGGTACATGATCCGCCGCCGCGAGAGCGAGAGCATCTGCGCCGCCTCGACGTAGGGGCGCGGCGCCTGCTCCGTCACCCCGGCGCGGACGATGCGGATGTCCGAGGGGCAGAAGAGGACGATCAGCATCGCGACGGTGACCCAGTAGCCGGCGCCGAAGATGCCCGCGACCACGATGGCGACCAGCATGACCGGCAGCGAGAGCAGGATGTCGACGATGCGTCCGATCACGGTGTCGACGGCACCGCCGAGGTAGCCGGCCAGCGTGCCGAACACGACCGCGAGGATCATCGATCCGACGGCGATCGCCACCGGGCCGGCGACGGCCGAGCCGGTGCCGGCGAGCGTCAGCATCAGTACGTCGCGTCCGAGTTCGTCGGTGCCGAGCGGGTGGCCCGGGCTGCCGGGAGGCAGCAACGAGTCGAGGATGCTCTGCGACGTCGCCGCGTCGGTGAGCAGCGGGGAGACGAACGCGAGGAGCGCGACGGCGATGAGCAGGACCGCCGAGGCGCCGGCGACCCAGTCGCGCC
>NZ_JBHSRW010000410.1:0-1023 GCF_042659205.1 Leucobacter soli | reverse complement strand
ACCCGGGCGCCCATCGCCGCGGCGTCGCGGGCGACGCCCGTGCCGACCCAGCCGTAGCCGACCACCGCGACGGTGCGCCCGGCGAGCTGCAGGTTCGTAAGGTCGAGGAAGGCCATGACGCACGACTGCGAGGTGCCGTAGAGGTTGTCGAAGAGGTACTTCGACGCGGCGTCGTTGACGGCGATGACTGGCAGCTTCAGCGCGCCGTCGTCGTGCATCACCCGCAGCGGGCGCACGCCGCTCGTCGTCTCCTCGGTCGCGCCGATCATCTTCGCGACGAGCTCGGGGTACTCGCGGTGGGCGAGGCGGGTGACCGAGGCGCCGTCATCGATCAGGATGTCGAGCCCGGTCTCGAGGAACTCGCGCGCGAGCCGCAGATCCTCGGCCTCGTCCGCCGAGCTGTCGGCGAACACGCGCAGGCCCAGCCCGCGCAGCGCCTCCGCCACCTGCTGGTCGGTCGACGACGCGTTGCAGGCCACGACGACCTCAGCGCCCGCGTCCCGCAGCGCGAGGGCGAGGTTCGCGGTCTTCGGCTCGAGCACCAGGCTGACGCCGACGCGCAGTCCCGCGAGCGAGCCCTGCTCCGCCAAGCGCTTCGCGACGCGCTCGAGCACGGGCATGCTGCGCGCCGCCCAGGCGATGCGCTCCGCAGCGGCTCCGGTGATGTCGATCATGCGGGGCTCCCTCCGTCCGCGGTGCCGGCCATGCGGGCGGTGTGGTCGTCGAGCTGGTCGGTGCGGAGCTCGTCGAGGCGGATCCCGTAGGAGGCGAGTTTCGCGGCGGCGATCGAATCGTCCAGCGCCTTGGGCAGGATGTGCACGCCGGGATCGAGCGAGGTCGAGGCCAGGTGGTGGACGCCGAGCCCCTGCACGGCGAAGGTCAGGTCCATCACCTCGACGGGATGGCCGCTGCCGCCGGCGATGTTGACGAGGGCGCCGCCCGCGAGGACGTGGAGGTCGCGCTCCCCGATCCGGTAGCTGGTGATGCCCGGCCGGGACTCCGCGGCCGATGCGGCCGAACCCG
>NZ_JBHSRW010000409.1:0-1038 GCF_042659205.1 Leucobacter soli | reverse complement strand
CCGGCAGGTGCGAGGCCGGATCATGGCGCTGCTGCGCGGGGCGACCGAACCGGTACCGCGATCCGCCGCCATCGCCGCAGCCGCCGAGGGCGGCGTGCGGGACGAGGCCCAGCCCGTCAGGGCGCTCGACTCGCTCGTCGCCGACGGCCTGCTCATCGAAGTCGACGGAGACTACCGCCTGCCGTAGCACCGGCCCCGGGCGATACGCGCTACTCCACGGGATCGGGCCCGGACCCGTCCTCCGCCTCACGGGGCTTCACGTACGGGTCGGCTTCGCCCGCGTACTGGGCACCGGCTGCGAGCTCCTGCGCCTGCGCATCGCGCCGGCGCGCCTCGTCCAGCAGCTCGTTCAAATGGTCGGCGGTCTCGGGCAGCTCGTCGTGGAGGAACTCCAGCGTCGGGGTCAGCCTGGTCCCGAGCTGCTTGCCGACCTCGGAGCGCAGCATCCCGGTCGCGGCCTTCAGCGCCGCCGCCGAATCGGCCAGCTCCTGCTCGTCGCCGTACACCGTGTAGAACACGCTCGCATGCTGCAGATCGCCCGTGACCCGGACATCGGTGATGGTGACGAAGCCGAGACGGGGGTCGCGGAGCCCCTTCTCGAGTCGACGCGCGATGATCTGCTGGATGCGCTCGGCTACCTTGCCCGCCCGTGGATTGCTCATGCTCCAAGCCTACCGCCGGGCGGCACCCCTACGATGGAGAGACACCTTTCCCGATCGGACCACAGGAGACGACCACCGTGACCAATCCGCCGAATCCCGAGTCTCCGGACGCCGGCAGCACTCCCCCGCAGCAGCCGGAGAGCGCACAGCCCGAGGCGCCTCGGTATTCGCCCCCGCAGCAGCCGGAACCGGGGCAGCCTCCCGTGCCGCCGTCCTACCCCGCTCCGGCAGTCGCTCCGCAGCAGCCGCAGTACGGCCACCCGCAGCAGCCGCCCTACGGTCAGCCCCAGCAGCCTGCACCGCAGTACGCGCCGCCGGCCCAGCCGTACGGTCAGCCCGGGCGAGACGCAGTACCAGAGATCGATATCGCGCTCGC
>NZ_JBHSRW010000408.1:0-1039 GCF_042659205.1 Leucobacter soli | reverse complement strand
TCGAGGTCGTTCGTCGGCTCGTCGACCAGCAGCACGGGCGCCGGCTTCAGCAGCGCGCGTGCGATCGAGACGCGCTGCCGCTCGCCGCCCGAGAGACTCGATCCGGCTTCGCCGACCCGGCTCTCCCAGACGTCCGAGAGGCGGGCGAGCAGCGTGTCGACCCGAGCAAGGCGCGCCACCCGATCGAGGTCGTCGGACCCGGCGGCGGGGTCGCCGACCAGCACGTTCTGGCGGATGTCGCCGTCGAAGAGATACGGATGCTGGAACACGACGCTGACGAGATCGCGGCGGGCGTCGAGGTCGAGAGTCGATACATCGATCCCGTCGACCGCGATGCTGCCGGCCTCCGGCGCGTGGAGGCCGGCGATCAGCGTGAGCAGCGTGCTCTTCCCCGACCCCGAAGGGCCGACGATCGCCGTGGTCGTGCCGGGCTCGAGTACGAGGTCGAAACCGTCGAACACCTGGCGATCCGTCCGCTGCGATCCGTAGCCGAAACGGATCCCGCGCAGCTCGATCCGTGGCGCAATCCGCGGTTCAATCCGCGGTGCGGCGCTCGCCTCGATCCGAGCCGCGCCACCGGCCGTGCTCGACGTCGCGGTCCCCCGCTCGTCCGACGTCTCGTCCAAGATCTCGTCCGGCGTCTCGCTCGAGGTCTCGCCTGAGGTCGCGACCGAGGCGGTTCGCGCCGGGGAATCGGCAGAATCCACCGGCGCCTCCAGGACCTCGCGGATGCGGCGCAGCGCGCCGATGCACGTCTCGATGCCCGGAGAGAGCTCGGCAAGCACGGTGAACGGTTCCAGATAGCGGACGATGACGACGATCAGCGCGATCGCAGCAGGGATGCTCAATTCGCCGCGCATCGTCAGCATCACGGTGCTGCCGGCGAGCAGGAGCAGCGCCGCCTGGCTGGCGATGCCGAAGATCAGCTGCCCCGGGATCTGCAGCAGCAGGAGCCGCATCGTCGCCCCGTGCTGAGCGGCGAGCGCGGCGCCGGCGAGGCTCCGCTCGGGCTCGACTCGCCGTGCCGCCCGCAGCGCCG
>NZ_JBHSRW010000407.1:0-1044 GCF_042659205.1 Leucobacter soli | reverse complement strand
CGTCGCGGCGTGCCGCGCCCCGCTTCGCGTCGTGCCCCGGCGGGCGGCCCTCACCGCACGAGTCGCGCGATCGCCTGCGATGCCTCCCGCAGCTTCTCCGCCGAGACCTCTCCGCCTTCCGCGGCGGCCTCGGCGACGCAATGGCTGAGATGGTCATCGAGCAGGCCCAGGGCCACGCGCTCGAGCGCCTTCGTCGCCGCGGTGACCTGGGTGAGGACGTCGATGCAGTAGACATCCTCCTCGATCATCCGGTGGATGCCCCGCACCTGACCCTCGGCGCGGCGCAGACGCTTGAGCAGCTCCTCCTTGTGCTCGCTGTACCCGTGGGTGTGGCCGTGCCCCTGATCCGCTTCGTGCATATGTGCAGTATACCCTATAGGGGTATCTTGCGGCGGCGCGGACCACCTCACTCGGCAGGGCGACGCAGCGAGACGAGACCCCCGACGACGAGCACGAGAACCGCCGCCCAGATGGCTCCGTAGGTGAACCACTCGCCGGCCTCGATCCGTTCGCCCATCAGCAGCGAGGCGACCAGCAGCAGCGCCGGCTCCGCATAGCTCAGGAGCCCGAACAGGCTCAGCGGGAGCAGGCGCGCGGCGAGCACGTAGAGCAGCAGCGCGAAGGCGGAGAAGAGCGCGACCGCGGGCGCCGTCCACCAGAGCGCCGGGTTGACAGAGAGCGCCGACCCGTCGACGATCGCGAGCACCACCAGCACCGTCGCCAGGGGCGCTGCCGCGGCCATCTCCCAGAACATCCCGCCGAGATGGTTGGTCCGCAGCATGCGCCGCAGGACGAAATAGGCGGGGTAGCCGAGCGTGACGAGCAGCGTCTCCCAGCTCACGCCGCCGACGCGCACGATCTCGTAGACGACGCCGACCGCGGCGATGCCGGCGGCCAGCCACTGCCACCAGCGCATGCGATCCCGGTAGAGCAGGCGGCCGAGGACGACGAGCACGAGTGGCAGCAGGAAGTATCCGAGCGCGGCCTGCATGGCGCGGCCGTTCAACGGCGCCCAGGCGAAGAGCCACAGCTGCGCGCCGAGCA
>NZ_JBHSRW010000406.1:0-1044 GCF_042659205.1 Leucobacter soli | reverse complement strand
AACCGGCTCCTACGGGGCCGGCCTCACCCGCCACCTCACCACGCTCGGGCACCAAGTTATTGAGGTGATCCGCCCGAACCGTCAAGTGCGACGCATGAACGGGAAATCAGATCCCATCGACGCCTATGCGGCAGCAAAGACCGCGCTCACAGAACCGCATCAACCCACACCGAAATCGGGTGACGGTAATGCAGAACAGATCCGGTATCTCTTCACCGCCCGTCGGTCAGCGATCAAGGCACGCACGGCCGCGCAAGTTCAGATCAAATCCCTCCTGGTGACCGCCCCAACGTTCCTGCGTGAACGATTTCGTGATGCCACCGATGCGGCACTCATCACCGGCCTCGCAGACTTCGATATCCGCCCCTATCCCAAGCAGCAAGGCGTCGTGATGGCGCTCCGCGCGCTTGCACGCAGACACCGATACATTGCCGCTGAAATACGTTCCCTCGATCACGAGCTCGGGACCCTCACGACGTCCACGAACCCGGCACTTGCAGCCGCTGCGGGAGTGGGCCCTGTGACTGCGGCTCAGCTCCTGATCACTGCGGGAGACAACCCCGACCGTCTCCGTTCAGAAGCCGCGTTCGTGGCTCTCTGCGGGGCCAGTCCGATTCCTGCGTCCTCCGGCAAAACAAACCGACACAGGCTCAACCGCGGCGGCGATCGCCAAGCGAACTCTGCGCTCCATCGGATTGCTCTGGTACGCATGAGTCACGAGCCACGCACGAGAGCGTACGTCGAAAAGAAACGCGCCGAGGGGAAGAGCAGCAAAGAAATCATTCGCTGCCTGAAGCGAGCAATCGCGAGAGAAATCTTTACGCTCCTCACGAAAGAAGTCGAGATCCCGCGAGTCGACGACCTCAGGCCGCTCAGACAAGCACTCGGGATCACCCTGCAACAGGCAGCCGAACACTTCAACGTATGGATGAACAAGATCTCACGCATCGAGCGCGGCCTCGCACGCGATGACGAATTCGCTCTGGCATACCGAGAATGGCTCGAAACAAGCGCGCCTACAAGTTGACAAATATAGGAGCATCA
>NZ_JBHSRW010000405.1:0-1048 GCF_042659205.1 Leucobacter soli | reverse complement strand
CGCGGCCAGGGCCCGGCGCCGAGCATGTCGCGCGCATACCCCTCGACCACGACGCGATCGAACGAACTGCGATGGATCCGCCCCTCGGTGGCGAGGCCCGCGGCCGTCATCGCCTGCCGCCAGCCCTGCTCGCGGAGGCTCCCGGGCCCGTCGCCGTGCTGGCCTTCGCTGTGCGGGCCGGCGAGGCAGTGGATGTCGGTGTAGCCGTGCGCGATCAGGTGCTCCACTGCGGTGCGCGCACCTGCCAGATCGTCGAAGCGGACGCTCGGAGCCGTCACTCCCTCGGGCACCGAATGGATGAAAACGAAAGGGGTGTCGGCCGGCAGGCGCGTGCCCGAGGCGACGCTCATCCCGAAGATCCCGCGAGGGCGGAGGTCCGAGAAGCCCGAGATGTAGTGCTCGGAGACTCCGTCATCGTCGTAGCCCGTGTTGCCGAGCATCGTCATGAGTCCGCGACGGCGCCCCTCGGCTTCGAAGCAGCGGGAGAGCTCGCCGAAGAAGCCGTTGGCGGTGTCCGGCACCAGGAGGCCGACGAGATTGGATCGGCCGACGCTGAGCGCACCGGCGATGGGGTTGCGGCGGTAGCCGAGCTCGCGGATCGCGGCCTCGACGCGCTCGCGCGTCGCCGGCGCGACGGCACGCGGGCCGTCGTTCACGACGTAGCTGACCACCGCGGTCGAGGCTCCCGCCCGGCGCGCCACATCGGCGAGCGTCGGGCGACGGGTGGCGGGCGATTCCATAGCGCCTAATTGTACGAGTGGCGAGCGCCGAGCGTACGCGCGGGTCCTCGCGTACGGCTAGGATGGGTGGGTCGGCTGCGAGCAGCCGACGCTGGAGGATTCGCCTAGCGGCCTATGGCGCACGCCTGGAACGCGTGTTGGGTTCACGCCCTCGGGGGTTCAAATCCCCCATCCTCCGCGAAAAACCCCTGCTCCGGCAGGGGTTTTCTGCGTTGTGCGGGCCCTGTCGCCGGGTTACCGGCCAAAACGTGTGGATGGCGTTGGGCGTGTCATCCTCTGCCTGCCCAGCCGCTTCGGAGCCAGAGCCC
>NZ_JBHSRW010000404.1:0-1063 GCF_042659205.1 Leucobacter soli | reverse complement strand
CGTCCCGGCCGGCATCGACCGCGGCGGGCGCGGTTCGATCGACGAGATCCGCGACGCGCTTGCCGCCGAGCACGCGCGCCTGCCCGAGGGCGCGTGGCTGCGCGGTTGGAACCTCGAGTACGAACCCTTCGAGGGGACCGGCATGCGCGGCGATCTGCTCGCGGACGCCGCCCCAGGCCGCCCCGTGGCGCTCATCTGCTACGACCTGCACACCGGACTCGGTACCGCACCGGCGCTCGCCGCCGCGGGAATCACGGGCCCGCGCGACTTCGCCGACGCGCGCGAGATCGTCGTCGACGCCGACGGCGTGCCCACGGGCGAGCTGCGCGAGCCCACGGCCTACAATCTGCTGTTCGACGCTGCACCGAAGCCGACGCGCGACGCTGAGCGCGATGCCCTGCGCGACATGTTCCGCCGGCTCGCGGCCGTCGGACTGACGGGCGGTGCGATCATGGACGGCAAGGATCGCACCGTCGACCTGCTCGCTGAACTCGAATCGCGCGGCGAGCTGGATCATCGCGTCACGGTCCACCACTGGCACGCCGTCGGCGACACCGACGACGACGCGGCTCGGGTGATCGACGGCAAGGACCGTCGGGGCCGGCTGTGGCGGACCGGTGCGATCAAGCTCTTCAGCGACGGGGTGATCGACACCGGCACGGCGTGGCTGCACACCCCGGACGCCTGCGGCGATGGCCGCGCCGCGTTCTGGCCCTCGTGGGAGCGCTACGGCGAAGTGGTGCGGAAGTATCACGATGCCGGCATGCTGATCGCGACGCACGCGGTGGGCGACTACGCGGTGAACCGGGTGCTCGACGTCTACGCGACGCTGCCCGCGCGCCCCGGGCTCCCGTTCCACTCGATCGAGCACCTCGAGGTGCTGGCGGACGAGGACGTCGAGAAGCTGCGCGCCTTCAACGCGGAGCGCCCGGCGGGCGAGGGCGTCACGGCGTCGATGCAGCCCCTGCACATGCAGTGGCGGGCGGCCGACCACAGCGACAACTGGGCGGCGCGCCTGGGCGAGGGGCGCGACGCGACCGGGTACCGGGTGCGCAGCGTGCTC
>NZ_JBHSRW010000403.1:0-1075 GCF_042659205.1 Leucobacter soli | reverse complement strand
CGGCGAGATCGCCGACCGCGGCGGGCTCCACGAGCTGCTGCTGCAGGTGGGCGACGGCCTCGGAGGCCTCGCCGCCGGCGACGCCCCGGGCGATGCGCGCCTCGAGCAGGGTGACCTGGCCCGCGAGATCGGCGTACTTGCGCTCGTAGTAGGCGAGTGCCTCTTCGGGCGTGCCGTCGGGGAACTGCCCGACCTCGCGCTCGGATTCGCCTTCGCGGACGTAGACCGTGCGGTTCTCGTCGACCCGACCCCAAGGCTGTTCGTTCTGGCTCACCGTGCTCACCTGTCGTTCGTCTCTGCTGCCGGTCCACCGCTCGCGGCGTGCCGACCATGAATATCGCGGTACCCACTCTAGAGCACCGGACGATGCCGCGCCCGGGCCGATACCCACCGGTGATGTCGGCCGTGATCGTTAGCATGAGAGGCATGGAGATACAGTCCGGCCATACCGCACCTCTCGCGGTGCGCATGCGCCCGCGTTCGCTGGACGAGGTGGTCGGACAGCAGCATCTGCTCCGCCCCGGTTCGCCGCTGCGCGTGCTCGCGAGCGAGGGCGCCGGTGCGGCGGGGCCCGTGTCGGTCATCCTCTGGGGTCCTCCCGGTACGGGCAAGACGACGCTCGCGCAGGCGATCGCCGCGTCGAGCGGGCGCCGCTTCGTCGAGCTGTCGGCCGTGACGGCCGGGATCAAGGATGTGCGCACGGTCATGCAGCGCGCGCTCGACGATCGCGATCTCTACGGGGTCTCGACGGTGCTCTTCCTCGACGAGATCCATCGGTTCACCAAGGCCCAGCAGGATGCGCTCCTGCCCGGGGTGGAGAACGGGTGGGTGACGCTCGTGGCGGCGACGACAGAGAATCCCTCGTTCTCGGTCATCAGCCCGCTGCTGTCCCGCTCGCTGCTGCTGACCCTCGAGCCGCTCTCGGACGAGGATCTGCGCACGCTGCTGCGTCGCGCGGCGGAGGATCCGCGCGGTCTGAACGGCTCGGTCGAGCTGACGGAGGAGGCGCTCGACGCCCTCGTCCAACTGGCCTCGGGCGACGCGCGCCGCACGCTGACCGGGCTCGAGGCGGCCG
>NZ_JBHSRW010000402.1:0-1076 GCF_042659205.1 Leucobacter soli | reverse complement strand
CCGCCGGGCTCGCGAGCGTCCCGGAGCAGGGCTCGACGAAGCCCAGCAGCGCGGCGACGAGCGTCGACTTGCCGGATCCGGACGGCCCGGTGAGCGCCACGACCTCTCCGGGCGAGACCGCGAACGAGATCGGCCCGACGACGGGACGGCCGCCCCGCTCGATCACGACCCGGTCGAGGACGATGCCGGGCCGGGCGCCGCGGTGATCCGAAACGCTGTGATCCGAAGCGCCGTGATCCGAAGCGCCGTGATCCGAACCGCCGTGAGCCGCGGCGGGCCGGGACTCGGGATCCTGCCCCTCGATGATCGCGAAGACGTCCTCGGCGGCGGTGAGTCCCTCGGCCGAGGCGTGGAACGCCGCGCCGACCTGACGGATCGGTATGAAGACCTCGGGCAGCAGGAGCAGTACGAACAGGCCGAGCGCGAGGGGGAACTCGCCGACGACGAGTCGCGTGCCGACGGTCACCGCGACGATGGCGATCGAGAAGGTGCCGGCGAGGTCCAGCACGAATCCCGAGAGGAACGCCACGCGCAGAACGTGCATGGTGCGCGAGCGGTACTCCCCGGTCTCACGTGCGATCCGTGCGACCTGATGCTGCTCCCTGCGGAAGATCCTGAGCGTGGCGAGCCCTTCCACCGCGTCGAGGAAGGCGCCGGAGAGCCGCTGCAGCTGCGCCCACTGCCGTTCCTGCACGCTCCGGGTCGCGAGCCCGATGAGGACCATGAATACCGGGATCACGGGGAACACCAGCAGCACGGTGATGCCGCTCACCGGATCGGCGAGCAGCACCGCGAGCACCAGCAGCGGAGTCGCGCAGCCGGTGAGAATGAGCTGCGGCAGGTAGTTCGAGAAATAGCCGTCGAGCGCGTCGAGGCCGCGCCCGAGCGCCGTGGTCGGGGCCGCGTCCGGCCGTTCCGCGAGCCAAACCGGCGAGCGCGCATCGAGCGCATCGAGCGCTGCGGAGCGCAACTGCGCCTTCACGCGGACCGCGCCGCGGGCCGCGAGCAGATCGATGCCCCAGGAAGCGCCCGAGCGAACGATCACGGCGAGCGCCGCACCGGCGAGCAGTCCGGGC
>NZ_JBHSRW010000401.1:0-1080 GCF_042659205.1 Leucobacter soli | reverse complement strand
CGTCGAGGTCGGCGGCGTCGGCCGACCAGGCCTGCAGCTCACGCGCCACGGCCGCCTGCTGCAGCACGCCCGCGCGGGTGAAGTCGTCGAGGTCGTGCACGGCGTAGGCGATGTCGTCGGCGAGGTCCATGACCGCGCACTCGACGGTCTGCGCCCCCTCGCCGATGGCGGGGAACGCCGCACGGGCCTCCTCCATCTGCTCCGCATCGACCGCGTAGGCGGAGAACTTCTCGGCGCCGTTCTCCGGATCGAGGCCCACACCGCGGGGGCGATCCTCGACCGGTGCGCGCACCGCGTCGACGCCCACCCATTCGCCCCGTGTCCACGGGTACTTCAGCACCGAGCTGCGCGTCGCCGCTGTGAGGTTGAGGCCGGGGAAGTCGCGGCCGAGCGTATCGAGCGCGGTCAGGATCCGGAAGGTCTGGGCATTGCCTTCGAAGCCCTCGGCAAGCCCGAGGCGCTCCCGCGCGATCCGGTCGAGCACTCGCTCACCGAGGTGCCCGAACGGAGGATGTCCGAGATCGTGCGCGTGGGCCGCGGCCTGCGCCACCGTGCTGTCGCAGCCGCCCAGGCGGGATACGATGGCCCCGGTCGCGTCGTCCTCGACAGCCTCCCCCCGCACATACGCCTCGTGCCGTGCCGCCTGCGCGGCCAGGTTCGTCGCGATGACGCGCGCGACCGCGCTCACCTTGAGGGAGTGCGTCAGCCGGTTGTGCATGACGGGGCCGACCCCGGTCTGCGGAACGACCTGGGTCACCGCGGAGAGCCGCCCGAAGTAGGGCGAGAATCGGATCCGTTCGAGGTCGACCCGGAACTCCTCGTTCGCCGCCCGACCGATCCCGCCCGGCACGTCCTCGCTCTCGGCCACTCGATGCTGCGAGCGCTCGACCTCCGGATGCTCGCGGGCCTCGCGCGGATCGCGCGGATCTCGCAGATCGCTCGGATCGTGCGGAGCACGGAGATCGGCTGCTTCGCTCATGCCGCTATTCAAGCACGCGGCGCACCGGCTCGAGCGCCGGAAACGCGCCCGCGACGCCTCCCGCATCGGCCGCCTCGGCGGTCCCGCCGGCCTCGCCGGCG
>NZ_JBHSRW010000400.1:0-1083 GCF_042659205.1 Leucobacter soli | reverse complement strand
AGCGCTGCGGCTCCGCGAGCCGCGATGCTCGAACCCTGCAGCAGCGCCTCACCCGCGAGCTCCAGCTCGACCGGCGCCTCCGCACCCTCGCGCCACAGCCGTCCGCCCGCGGCATCGAGCAGCACCCACTCGCCGCCCACGACGGCGAGCTGCAGATCCTCGTCCGGGAGCCCCTCGGGCACCTCGCTCACAGTCTGTCGGAACCCACCGGTACGCGCGTCGAACCAGCGCACCGAGCGGTCCGCGTCGGAATAGAGGGCCACCAGTCCGTCCGCGTCGAGCGCCGCCGCGTCGACCTCGTAGTCCCGCTGCTGATCGGGATCGCGATCCGCGTTCTCCTCGGCGAGAGGATCGAGCCGGCTCGGAGAGGGCAGTGTTCGATCCGCGCGCCCATCGGCCGGGAGCGTCGAGAGATAGGCTTCTCCCGACTCGGTCGCGAAGAGCACCCATCCGCCGGCCGCCGTGACCTGCCGCGTCCCGGCCGGGGTGCGGAGCGCCGTCGACTCCGCGGCCGTCCCGACGGTGCCCGCGGTCACGGCGTCCCCGGCGTCTTCGGCGTCTTCGTCCTCCGCTGCGGCGGTGTCTCCATCGGACGCGGCTTCGTCGTCGCCCGACTCACCGCCGTCCGCCGACGCCGCTCCCCCGCTTCCGATGTCCTTCGGAGCGGCGGGATCGATCGGCCATGCACGACTGCTCCCCTGCGTGAGCACCACCCCGAAACCGCCCGACTGCACCACCGCGTTCGGGCTCTGCACCTGGCGCACCGTATCGATCTCGGCAGTCTCGGTGTTGATGCGCGCGTACTGCCCGCTCGCCCGCATCGCCCACACCGACGGATCCTCGCGCGGCGTCTCGCGCGAGTCGAAACCGCTCGCCACCACGGCGAGGGTCACCACGAGCGCGGCGACGACGACGCCGGAGACCCAGCCGACCCAGGGACGGGCCGGTCCCCTGCCGCGCGTCCTCACCGTCGAGCCGCCGGGCCGTCGCCGTGCGGCGTTCATCCGATCAGCCCCAGAGCCGACGCGATCCAGAGCAGTCCTCCGACCACGACGACGCCCGCGGCCGCGCCGATCAGGCCGG
>NZ_JBHSRW010000399.1:0-1108 GCF_042659205.1 Leucobacter soli | reverse complement strand
GGCGCGCTTCCCCCGGCGCGCGGCGCGCACGATCAGCAGGACGACCAGCGCGGCCGCGCCGACGAGGGCGAGCCAGGGGAGCAGGATCCCAAGCCCGACGAGGGCTCCTGCGCCGGCCGCGACCAGGGAGTGCCAGCCCGCGACGAGACCGTCCCAGAAGTTCGCGGGCCCGCCCGGCAGCGTGCTCGTCGAGCTCAGCTGCACCCAGATCGTGGCCTCGTCGATCTGATCCTCGAGCGCGGTCAGCTGGGCGGTGAGCCCGTCGAGCTCCTGCTGACGCTCGGAGAGCGCGGCCTCGGCCTCGAGCAGGTCGCTCGTGGTGGCGGCGCCGCTCATCAGCTTCGTCAACCGCTCGACCGAAGTCTCGAGCGCCGCGACGCGAGCCCGCAGGTCGACGTGCTCGGCGGTGACGTCGGTGGTGTTCCGGCTCTCGGACACGACGTCGCCGAGCTCGGCGAGCGCGGCGAACGCCTCGTCGATGCGCGACGCCGGCACCCGCAGCTGCAGGCTCGCGCCGGCGCCGGAGCCGTCGCCTCCGCGGTCGATCGACTGGGATGCGACGTGCCCGCCCAGGTCCTTCGCGACGTCGGCGGCCTGGGCCGCGACCGCGTTCGGGTCGGCCACCCGTATGGAGATGTCGCCGGTCCGGATCACCGAACGCCCCGCCGCATCGACCTGCGCGTCCTCGCTCGCATAGGAGCCGTCGCCGATCGCGTCGGCGCTCATCGGGGAGCCGGCCATCATCTCGATGCCGTCGGCGCCGCCGCTGTCGCCCGAGGACGACGCGCACGCGGAGAGGGGGACGAGCAGGAGCGCCGCGAGCAGCGCGGGGGCGAGGGTCCGTCGTCGTGTCATGGCCACACCGTACGGGAGGGACGCTGCGAATCGACCCGGGGGATCGGTGCCGTGGCGAGATCGTTATGCGACGCCCGTGTCGGGGGTCTGGTGAATAATGGTGCCGGGAACGACCCCGAGGAGGCGGCGATGACCGGGACGATGACGCAGGATCCTGCCGGCGAGGGCGCCTCGGCGGACCGGCGGTACGACGTGGTGGTGGTCGGCGCGGGCGTCAGCGGGCTCGCAGCCGCACGCCTGCTGGCGGATGCGG
>NZ_JBHSRW010000398.1:0-1108 GCF_042659205.1 Leucobacter soli | reverse complement strand
GCCGCGCCGCGCTGTCGCTGAACCCGGTGCGCGTCGCCGACGATTCGCGGCTCGCCGCGCCGCTCGACTGGTGGATCCTCTCGGATCTCGACGACCAGCTGCGCAACGGCCCCGCCCATCCCGACCACGTCATGGGCGTCGGCGGCGCCACCCGCTCGCTCATCGCGCAGCTTCCGCCGCACGATGCCGGGCGCGCGCTGGACCTCGGCAGTGCTGATAGCCCGAGATCTTTGGATCTCGGGACCGGCTGCGGCATCGTCGCGATGCACCTCGCGCTCCGCGGGCCGGTCGTCGCGACCGACATCTCCGAGCGGGCGCTGGATCTCGCCCGCGCGAACGCACGTCTGAACGGCATGGAGCACGGCATCGAATTCCGGCACGGCGACCTCTTCGCGCCGGTAACGGGGGAGCGCTTCGACCTCATCGCCTCCAATCCGCCGTTCGTCATCACGCCGCGCGGGGAGGCGAGCGTCGCCGACGACCCGATCTACGCCTACCGCGACGGCGGGCGGACGGGCGACGAGCTCGCCGCGTCCGTGGTGCGCGAGGCGCCCGCGCACCTCGCGCCCGGCGGAGTCTTCCTCTGCCTCGCCAACTGGGAGACTCCCTGGGGCGGTGACGGCCTGGAGCGGGTGCGCAACTGGATCGCCGCCGCATCCGATGCGGCACCGAGCCCGGCGCTCGACGCCTGGGTGATCGAACGAGACCGCATCGACCCGGCCCGCTACGCCGAGACCTGGGCCCGTGACGGTGGTGCCAGGCCCGGTGATCCCGAGTTCGAGGCGCTCATGCGCGCCTGGCTCGACGACTTCGCCGCCCGCAGGGTCGTCGCGATCGGACTCGGTTCGATCCGCATCGCGCGAGCGGAGAGGGATCCCTCCGCAGCCGATGGCGTCGGTGATGCGGGGGAGCAGGGCGTCACTCGCACCGAGCAGGCCACCGGGGCCTATCTTGCGGACGGCGGCCTCGGCAGCCGACTCTCCGCCGCGTTCCACGCCGGCACCCGCGCCGCGCGCATGGGCCCTGCCGAGGTGCTTGCGACGCACTGGCTGCGGTCCGACGAGGTCGTCGAACTGCGCGAGCACGCACCGGGCGAGGAGTCGCCGCG
>NZ_JBHSRW010000397.1:0-1114 GCF_042659205.1 Leucobacter soli | reverse complement strand
CTCCCGCGCGCGCGATTCGGTTCCGCCGACGCCGCGACCGGCACGGTCCCGGCCCCCGCCGCCCCTGCTGCGGACGGACCTCCGGCGATCCTCTTCGGCCTGCACTGGCTGCAGCCGAGCGGAGCGGAGCGCTGGGCGGTCGAGACCATCGGCATCGCTCGGCGCCTCGGCTTCCTCCCGATCGTCGTCACCGATCACGACTCCGTCCACCCCTGGCTGACCCGGCCGGAGCTCGCGGATGCCCTCGTCCTCGCGCTGACGCAGGAGCCGGTTCGGCCGGTGGCGGGAGACGCCGACCTCCTCGAGGCGCTGCTCCGCCGTTACGACGTCCGCGGCGCGGTGATCCACCATTCCGACTGGCTCTACGCGGCGCTGCCGGCGCTCAAGCGGCTCCGGCCCGAGCTGCCGGTCGTCGATTCGCTGCATGTGATCGAATACCTCGGCGGGGGCTTCGCCGGCCGCGCGGTCGAGTACGACGACGGCATCGACCACCACCACGTGATCTCGCCCCAGCTCGTCGACTGGTTGCGCGATGTGCAGGGGGTCGACGCCGCGAAGATCGGGCTCGCACCGCTGGCCCGGCTCACGGCCGGCGCGGAGCGGGGGTTCGCCGCACGGGGTGCCGCCCCGGAGGCACCGCGCCCGGATCCCGCCGCCGTGCCGTTCACGATCGCCTGCGTCGGACGGCTCTCGCGGCAGAAGCGCCCCGACCTCTTCCTCCAGCTCGTGCACCGTCTGCAGCGGCGGGGGGCGGATTACCGCGCGATCCTGCACGGCGGCGGCGAGAGCCGTCCCCTGGTCGACGCGCTGATCAGGCGCTACGGTCTCGAGAAGCGGGTCGAGCTGCGGGACGAGTCGACGCCGGTCGGGCAGACGTACGCCGACAGCGACCTGCTCGTGATCCCGTCGCTCAACGAGGGCCTCACGCTGACCACCTTCGAGGCGATCGCCGCCGGCATTCCCGTGCTATCCGCGGATGTGGGTTCGCAGCGTACGATCGTCGAGGGCGAGATGCTCGTCCCGTGGCGCGCGCGCGGCTTCCTCCGCGCCGCGATCCCGCTCATCGCCGACTTCGCCTCCGGAGGCGCGGCCGGGGAGGCCCGGCGCGAGCGCG
>NZ_JBHSRW010000396.1:0-1149 GCF_042659205.1 Leucobacter soli | reverse complement strand
GCGTGCCCGGCTCGCCGCGACTCGATCCCGGCAGCATCGCACTGCTCGCCGCGCTGCAGGCCGGCGACTGGGACGCCGCGCTCGCCTCGTCGGAGCGCGAACGGGCCGAGGCATCCGGGATCGTCGCCGCCTACACGCAGTGGCACCTGGAGCGCGGCCTGCGCAGCCTCGACACGCGGTAGCCGTCCCCGGCACTATCGCCGAGAGGCGAGAAAAGGCTCATGAATTCGCCCCAGAACAGCATCTTTTCGCCTTTCACCGATGTTCGGCCTGAACCATCGGCCTGAACGGTAGGGTGAGCGGGTGAGCACGCGCCGAGCCCCCGCAGGTCTGGTCCCGGTCGATTGGACCGGCGAGCGGCCGCCGGCGTTCGGCGACGGCGTTCCGAAGCACATCGCGATCGTGATGGACGGCAACGGGCGATGGGCGAACCGCCGCGGCCTTCCGCGCGTCGAGGGCCACCGGCAGGGCGAGCAGGCGCTGCTCGACGTGGTCGCGGGAGCGATCCAGGTCGGCGTCACCCACCTGAGCGTGTACGCCTTCTCGACCGAGAACTGGCGCCGATCGCCCGATGAGGTGCGGTTCCTCATGGGCTTCAACCGAGACGTGCTGCGCCGGCGGCGCACTCAGCTCGACGCCTGGAACGTGCGGATGCGCTGGGCCGGCCGGCGACCCCGCCTGTGGGGCTCGGTCATCAACGAGCTGCGCGCCAGCGAACGGGCCACCGCGCGCAACACGGGGCTCACCCTCACGATGTGCGTGAACTACGGGGGCCGCAACGAGCTCACCGACGCCGTGCGCGGCATCGCCCAGGAGGTCGCCGAGGGCCGGCTCTCGCCGCAGGGCATCACGGAGCGCACGATCGCCCGCCACCTCTACGTGCCCGAGCTGCCGGAGGTCGACCTCTTCCTGCGCTCGAGCGGCGAACAGCGCACCAGCAACTTCATGCTCTGGCAGAGCGCCTACGCCGAGATGGTGTTCCTCGACACGCTCTGGCCCGATTTCGATCGCACCGAGCTGTGGCGGGCGATCGGGATCTACCGGGATCGGGATCGCCGCTTCGGCGGCGCGGTCGACGTGCCGGGCGGCGCGTAGCTCAGGATCGCGCTCCGCGGCGGCGCCCGAGCTTCTGCTCGGCGTCGCGCCACG
>NZ_JBHSRW010000395.1:0-1155 GCF_042659205.1 Leucobacter soli | reverse complement strand
GGCAGAGCTTCGGCGGCCTCGCCGCGCTGCGCTGCGGCATCGGGCGCCCCGACGCGTTCGGGCTCGTCTTCGCCCAGTCCTCATCCCTCTGGCTCGAGACGCCGCTGCCGGCTCGGGGAGACGAAGCCCCGGCCGGTGCTCCGCCTGCGAGGGCGGGCCGGTCGGGAACAGGATCGCAGGCCGGATCCGCACCCCGCTTCCGACTCGAGGTGGGCACGCGCGAGGCCTCGATCCTGCAGGCGCACCGCGAACTGGCCCCGAAGCTGGCCGACACGGGAGCCCGGGTCGAACTGGTCGAGTTCGCGGGCGGGCATGACTACGCCTGCTGGCGGGGCGGCCTGCTCGCGGGCATCGGCGCCATGAGCGTCACGGCGTGAACGGCACGGCGCGATCGATGCGGCGACCCGCCTCTCGCCGGCGCCACCCCCTTGACCTCGCGGGACTCCGGCGCGAGCATCGAGGTGCAGTGCCGCGAAGCATGCGCGGCACGCGACGACCGGAGGATCCCATGAGCACCATGATCTTCGTCAATCTGCCGGCGAGCGATCTCGACCGCAGCCGAGCGTTCTACACCGCGCTCGGGTGCACGATCAACCCGCTCTTCACCGACGAGAACGCGATCTGCGTGGTCTGGAGCGACGACATCTTCTTCATGGTGCTGCGTCGCGAGTACTTCGCGACCTTCACCGACAAGCAGATCGTCGACCCGGCGACCAGCGCGCAGACCTCCCTGGGCTTCAGCCGCACCTCGCGCGCCGACGTCGATGCGGTGGTCGCGGCGGGCGCGGCCGCGGGCGGCACCGAACTCGGCGACCCCAAGGAACACGGCTTCATGTACCAGCGGAGCATCGCCGATCCCGACGGCAACGCGCTCGAGTTCCTGTACATGGAACCCGAAGCCGCCGAGCGCGGCCCCGACTCCTATATGGAAGAACAGGGCGGCGGCGATGCCTGAGGGCTCCGTGTCCGATGCCGCCGTGCCAGATGCCGCTGTGTCCGATGCCGCTGTATCCCGTGGCACCGCGGCGCACCGGTCAGATCGGGTCGACCGCGACGCACTGCTGATCGACCCGGCCGGGTTGCAGGCGCTCCTCCGCGCGGAAGCGCGCCTCCCACCCGGCGCACCGCGCACCCGCGTGCTCGACGTGCGCTGGA
>NZ_JBHSRW010000394.1:0-1157 GCF_042659205.1 Leucobacter soli | reverse complement strand
GCGGCGGGAGGATTCTGGGCGCTGTACATCCTCGCCTCCGCGCGGCTGGGGCCGCGCGTGCGCGGGATCGACGGGCTCGTCGCGGCGATCGCGGTCGGCGCGCTGCTCGTCCTGCCCTTCGGCGCGGGCGAGGCAGTGGACGCGGTAGGGCGCGCACCCTCCCTGCTCGTGGCCTTCCTCGGGGTGGCGCTGCTCACCTCCGTCACTCCGTACGCCCTCGAGTTCACCGCGCTCAAACGCATGTCGACGCGCGTCTTCGGCGTGCTCTCGAGCCTCGGTCCGGCGGTGGCGGCCCTCGCCGGGCTCGTCGTGCTGCAGCAGCGGCTCGGGCTGTGGCAGGTGCTCGCGATCCTGCTCGTCGTCTGCGCGAGCGCCGGTGTGGTCGCCACCTCCCGCCGCGCGTGACCCGGTTCGCGCCCGGGCGTATGCTCGAGGCATGACCGGGACATTCACCGTCGCGACCGTGCAGCAGCGCCTGGCGGAACTCGAGGATCCGAAGATGCGCGCCGTCAACGAGCGGCACGGCGACGACCACGGCGTCAACCTGACGAAGCTTCGCGCCCTCGCCAAGGAGATCAAGACCGACCAGCCGCTGGCGCTCGAGCTGTGGGCGACGGGCGACACGGCGACGCGGCTCGTCGCGCTCCTGATCGCCCGGCCGCGCGAGTTCGATCGGGAGCAGCTCGACGCGATGCTGCGGGAGGCGCGCGTGCCGAAGGTGCACGACTGGCTCGTGAACTACATCGTGAAGAAGTCGAAGCACGCCGAGGAGCTGCGCGCGGAGTGGCTCGAGGATCCCGACCCCGTCATCGCCAGCGCGGGCTGGGCTCTCACCACCGAACGGGTCATCAAGTCTCCCGACGGTCTCGACCTCGCCGGCCTGCTCGACGCCGTCGACGCGGAGATCCTGGATGCGCCGGAGCGCCTCCAATGGGCGATGAACTACACGATGGGCGAGATCGGCATCCGGCACGCCGAGCACCGCGAGCGCGTCCTCGAGATGGGGGAACGTCTCGGCGTGCTGCGGGACTACCCCACGCCGCCCGGTTGCGTCTCGCCGTTCGTGCCGCTGTGGGTGCCCGAGATGGTGCGCCGGCAGGGCTGAAGCGGCCGGCCCGGGCGTACCGGGCGCGGCCGCTTCCTTCCCGCGGCGGTGG
>NZ_JBHSRW010000393.1:0-1163 GCF_042659205.1 Leucobacter soli | reverse complement strand
CCCGCGACGCCCGTCACGCCGAGCCCGACGGTCGCCGGGGTGTTCGGCATCGCCCGCACCACCGAGACGCGGTCGCCCACGATCGCCTCCATGCTCGCGATCGTGACGCCCGCGGCGACGCTCACGACGATCGCGCCGGGCTCCAGATCCTCGGCGATCTCGCGGAGCAGATCGTGGATCAGCCACGGCTTCACGCCGAGCACGACGAGCCCTGCGCCGCGCACGGCCTTTCGGTTCGCCTCGGGGTCCGACTCGGTCGCATGGGCGATCACGCCCTCGGCATCCGCGTAGCGCTCGGCACTGGCCGCCGACTTCGCGGTCACCGCGATCGGGCCGTCGACACGGACGCCCGGTGAGCGCAGCCCCGCGAGGATCGCGCCGCCCATCGATCCGACGCCCAGCATGGCGATGCGCGGCAGCGTCTCTGATTCATCCCTCGTACTCATGCGGACAAGCCTAGGATGGAATCATCACCGACGGAGAGGGAGCGGAGCACATGAGCGCGACCAGCGAGAACGTGGCGACGATCGAAGCGGCGCTGCTCGAGGGCGCCAGCATCCGGCGAGTGATCGATCTGCAGGTGGCGACCGCGGGGGCCGACCTGGTGGTCGGCGCGAAGGTGGACCTCGACGAGGAGCTCACCATGAAAGAGGTTTCGACGATTCTCGCGCAGGCGAAGCGGCGGGTGCAGACCGCGCTCCCGGCGGCGAGGATCGTCTACATCGAGCCCGACGTGTGGGTCGATCCCGATGCGGTGCCGCCGACGACGAGCAGCATCGTGATGCTCGGGCTCGACTGAATCGAACGATTCGAGCGGTAGGTTCGGACGACGCTTCTGACCACCGCTCTCAGCGGCGCGCGCGGAAGAACGCCTCCAGCAGCTCGGCGCTCGCCTCGGCGAGGACTCCGCCGATGACCTCGGGGACGGCGTGCGGCAGCCGGCCGTCGCGGAGCAGGTCGTAGACGCTTCCCGCCGCCCCGGCCTTCTCATCCCAGGCCCCGAACACGACCGTCGGCACCCGCGCGGCGAGGATCGCCCCGGCGCACATGGCGCAGGGTTCGAGGGTGACCACGAGGGTGCAGCCGGCGAGCACGCGATCGCCGAGCTCAGCGGCGGCCTCCCGCAGCGCGAGCACTTCGGCGTGGGCGGTGGGATCCGGCAT
>NZ_JBHSRW010000392.1:0-1168 GCF_042659205.1 Leucobacter soli | reverse complement strand
GGCCGCCCGCCCGTGATCCCGGTCGCGGCATGGCCGTCCCCGTCCTCCGCCGCGCTCAGCAGGGCGCCGCGCTCCGCGGCGGAGAGCTCGCGCAGCTCCCCCGATCGCAGCGTGCCGAGGTGCAGCGGCCCGAACTGCCGCCGGACCAGTTCCTCTACCGGATGCCCCACCGCGGCCAGCATCCGACGCACGATGCGGTTGCGGCCGGAGTGCAGCGTGACCTCGACGAGGGAGTGCGACTTCGTGGATCCCCCGGGCAGGATCTTGGCCGCGTCGACGCGGATCGGCCCGTCCTCGAGCTCGATCCCGTCCTTGAGCTGCTGGACGACCGCGGCGGTCACGCGACCGCGGACCTTCGCGACGTAGGTCTTCTGCACCCCGAAACTGGGGTGCGCGAGCCGGTGGGCGAGCTCGCCGTCGTTGGTGAGCACGAGCAGGCCCGAGGTGTCGGTGTCGAGCCGGCCGACGTTGTACAGGCGATCCGGCACGCGGTCCGTGAACTCGCGCAGGTCCGGCCGCCCCTGCTCGTCGCGCATGGTCGAGACCACGCCGCGCGGCTTGTTCAGCACGAAGTAGCGCTTCGACACGTCGAGCTGCACCACCACTCCGTCGACGCGCACCTCGTCGCGCTCGGTGTCGATCCGGCTGCCGAGCTCGAACACGATCTCGCCGTTCACCTCGACGCGTCCGCCCGAGATCAGCGACTCGCAGGCACGGCGCGACGCGACGCCGGCGTTCGCGAGGGCCTTCTGCAGCCGGGGTCGGGTATCGCCCGTGCCGGGATCAGAACTGTTCACCGTCGAACCCGTCCGTCGGATCGTCGAGCATCGGCGCGATCGGCGGCAGCTCGTCGAGGCTCGCGATGCCGAGATGTCCGAGCAGCGCGTCGTCGGTGCCGTAGAGGATCGCCCCGGTCTCCGCGTCGTGGCCGACCTCGGCGATCAGTCCGCGCCCGACCAGGGTGCGCACGACGCTGTCGACGTTGACCGCGCGCACCGAGGCGATGGCCCCGCGCGAGATCGGCTGCCGGTACGCGATGACGGCGAGGGTCTCGAGCGCCGCCTGCGACAGCCGCGCGGGCGACTGCTGCTGCACGAAGTCGGCGACCACGGGGTCGAGGCTGCTCCGCACGTAGAAGCGGTAGCCGCCCGCGACCTCGCGCAGCTCG
>NZ_JBHSRW010000391.1:0-1186 GCF_042659205.1 Leucobacter soli | reverse complement strand
CGCCGCTCGGCGGGGCGTCGGTGGCGGGCTCGGTCACGGGGTCTCCCTCGGGTCGTGCGCGAGCGGAGTCGCCGCGCGCGGAATGCGACGGCGGCGGCGATGCACGGACGTCATCGCGAGATTACGCCGAAACCTCGGAGTCTGTCGCGCGCGCGACGACCTTGTTAACGTCTTGTTACGTTCGATCGCCTATCCGCTGACGTTGTGAGTGACGGTGGCGGAGGCGGTTCACCGCGTGTTCACCGCGTGCGAGGGCGCACGTAGCCGCCGTCCTCGAGACCGGCCTCGATCTCGAAGCGGTTGCGCAGCGGGTCCCGGCCGGCCAGCAGATAGAGGATCGGCAGCGCCATGCCGTAGTGCCGCCACTGCTCGCGGTGCACGCGCTCGTGGCGCAGCACAGCCTCACCGGTGTTGCGATCGGTCAGGTAGCAGGATCCGACGCAGCTGCCGCCCCGGCCGAAGGCCCACGACGGCATACCGGTGAAGACCCAGAGGCCGCCGACCCGGCGCACCTCGCCCGTGCTCCAGATCGACCCCCAGACGAAGCCGACCGCCGTCGCGTAGAGGTAGCCCAGGCGGGCGAGGGGCCAGGGGCGCGGTGCGCGTGAGGACTGCTCGCTCATCCGGCGGACCCCTGCTCCGGGTCGGTGACGAAGTCGATGAGCTGCTCGACGCGGCCCAGCAGGCTCGGCTCGAGGTCGCGGTACGAGCGCACGCGGCCGCGGATCCGCGACCAGGCGTCGGCGATATCCGCCGGCTCATCGGCCGGCCAGCCGAGCGCCCGGCAGATGCCCGCCTTCCACTCGACCGGCCTGCCGTCGACCATGCGCGGGATCTCCGGCCAGGCCTGCAGTCCGAGCCGCTCCGGCTTCACCGCCGCCCAGATGTCGACGAAGGGGTGCCCGACGATCAGCACGTGGGCGCCGCCCGCACCCCGTGCCACGCGCTCCGCGATCCTCGTCTCCTTGCTGCCTGCGACGAGGTGATCGAGCAGCACGCCCGCCCGGCGCCCCGGTCCCGGGCCGAACTCGGCGAGCACCTGCTCCAGGTTGTCGGCGCCGTCGAGCAGCTCGACCACGACGCCCTCGACGCGCAGGTCGTCGCCCCAGACCTGCTCGACGAGCTCGGCGTCGTGCTTGCCCTCGACGAAGATGCGGCTCGGCATCGCCACCCGGGCGCGCTGCGG
>NZ_JBHSRW010000390.1:0-1188 GCF_042659205.1 Leucobacter soli | reverse complement strand
TGCCCGGTGAGCGAGGAGCGGATCGGCCGCCGCCCGTGCCGGCGCGCCGCCCGGGTGCTCCCCGCCTGCCTCGTCATGCCCCCAACTCTAGTGTCCCGAGTCGGGCCGCTGCTCAACGCGGGTAGACCGTGAGGGCCGCCGTCCGCTCGTTCTCCGCGAGTACGGGGTAGCCCGCGAGGTCCCCGCCCGAGGCGATGCGCACGCCCGCATGCACCGGGGCGTCGCTGAAGATCCGGCTGTCGGCCGCCGCCTGCACCACGATCGCGGCGCCCGCCGGCACCCGGTAGGTCTGCTCCGCGGTGCCGGATCCGGTCACGCGCACCTCGGCCTCCTGCTCACCGGTGTTCGCGAGGACCAGCTGGCCGCGGCTCACCACCGGGACCGCGACCTCGGTGTCGACGGGCAGCTCCGGCGCCGGCGTGAACCAGGCCGTGTCGCGAAGAGTGCCGGCCGTCGTGCCCAGCACGCCGCCGACGATCGGCACGTCGGCCTCGATGACCACGGCGTTCGCCTGCTCGGGCCAGCTCTCCACCGAGAGCTCGCCGACGGCTGCACCCGAGAGCTCGATCTCGCCGAGCTCGGTCCGCGTGCCGTCGCCGTGCAGGGCGGTGACGACGGCGGTGCCGTTCCGCGCCTCGGCCGAGAGCGCGCGCACCACCATCGGGAACTCGTCGAGGTGCCCCACGTCGGTCGGACCCGCGTCGTCCGCGTCTCCGGGGTGGGCGACGCCGGGCACCACGAGGGTGGTCTCCGCCGTCAGCTGCCTGGTCACGGCGTCCACCGCGAAGGACTGCAGCCCGTCGACCTGGCCGATGCCGAGCGACGCCGTCACCGCCGCGCCCGTGCTGACCACTCGCACCGCGAGCCGGTCGCGGCCCGGCGCGTAGCCGTTGAGGGAGACGATCCGTTCGCTGCCCGCGGGCACCAGCACGCCGCTGGTCTGGGCGGAGTCGACCTGGCCCTCCTCGTCGAAGACGGTCAGCTGCACGGTGGCCGGCTTGCCCGCCGGGTTCCCGAGGTTCACGGTGGTCGAGGCGCCGACCGCGGTCGACCCGCCGACGAGCCACTGCTCGTTCGCCGGCTCCGCGCAGCTCTGGGAGGCGAGCCCGCGCAGCTCTTCCGTCTCGACGGACTGGGTCTGCGCTGCTGCGAAGGGCTGGTTCGCGGGCGCCTGCAGCACCACCGGTG
>NZ_JBHSRW010000389.1:0-1199 GCF_042659205.1 Leucobacter soli | reverse complement strand
GAAGTATCCGAGCGCGGCCTGCATGGCGCGGCCGTTCAACGGCGCCCAGGCGAAGAGCCACAGCTGCGCGCCGAGCAGTGCGCCGCACGCCACCACGCCGAGCGCGAGCACCGGTCGGAGCCGGATCCGGCGACCGATCTCGGAGATCTGCCGGCCGCTGCGCATCGAGACCAGGACCAGCGCGATGAAGGGCAGGGTGACGACCGTGCGGATCGCCCAGACCTCCTCGCCGGACATCGGAGCGAGGTACGGGGTCAGGAAGTAGACGAGCCCGAACGCGACCGACGACCCGAGGGAGACGATAACGCCCCGGCCGCCCGAACCGGCGACCGGGAGTGACGACACCACCGCGCGCTACAGGTCGATGGCGCCGATGACCTCGCCGTAGGGCGTCTCGCCCACCGGCTGGAAGCCGACATGCAGGAAGAACTGCTCGGGCCCGTCCTCGCCGCGTTCCCACAGTACGGTGAGGCGGCTGACCCCGCGGGTCCGAGCCTCGTCGATCAGCGCGTTCACGGCGAAGGTGCCCACACCCTTGCCCTGCACCTCGGCCTCGACGTTGATCCGCCAGAGGGCCGCACGGAACTCCTCCTGCGGCGAGTCGGGGTCGAAGTTCCCGTGGACGAAGCCGACCACGCGATCCTCATCGAGCACCACCCGCTGCCACGCGCTGTGCGCGGGGACGACGGCGGCGGCTGCGGAATAGGAGACGGGGCTCACGAACTGCTCCTGGCCGGGCTTCAGGCCGAGGCGGTTGACGGCGACGATGGTCGCGGCGGAGAGTTCTTCCAGTCGCAGGCTCATGGCCCCAGGCTAGCGTGCGGCCGAAAATCGCGCCATCGATCGACCCGGAGCCGTGTCATCTCACGTCGTTCGCTCAGGCTCGCGATGCGAGCGCCGCGCCCACCGCCGCTGCCGGAGAGCCCTCCGGCAGCACGTGCAGACGACGGCTCATGCCGAGCTGCGCGAAGAACGAGGTCTCCGCCTCCCACGTCTCGAGCGTGCGCCTGATCCCGTCGATCAGCGGTGCGCCGAGCAGTCGCAGGCCGCCCCCGATCACCACAGTGTCCGGGTCGATCGTGAGACCGAGCACGCGGATCGCCCGCGCCGTGCCCGAGACCAGGAGGTCGAAGGCGCGCCGGGCGTCATCGTCGCCGGCCTCGACTGCGCGGAGCAGGCGGCGGCCCGGATCCGCCCCG
>NZ_JBHSRW010000388.1:0-1210 GCF_042659205.1 Leucobacter soli | reverse complement strand
CGCCAGCCGTAGGAGAGGTCGCCGAGGTCGAGCAGCGTGCCCGGGTGCAGCCGGCTGTCGTCGCCGCGCGCGCCCATCACGTTGTCGTCGGTCAGGTCTCCGTGGATCGCCTGCACCGGCAGTTCCCCGGCGACCGCGGCGAGGGCGGCATTCGCGGCATCGGCGGAGGCGAGCACCCGCTCGTGCAGGCCCGGGTCGGTGATCGAGCCTGCCAGCTTCACCGTCTCGGCATGGGCGACGCGCATGTCCCACATGTGGGCCCGGTCGAGGCCGGCGTGGGCGAGGCCGGCGAGCGCACTCACCGAGGCCGCGGCAAGCTCCCCGAACTCCTCGAGCACGACGGGCGCGAGGTAGCCCGCGTCGACGATCGACTCCCCCGCGGCGAACTCGCTGCGGCGCACGGCGAGGCCGTTCCATCGCTGCGTGAGCTCCCCGTCGATCCCGGGCAGCACCACCGCCACCGCGACGCCGGCCGCGCAGTACGCGTCGATCGCGGCGTGCTGGCCCTCGCGCGCCGCGTCCCCGAAAACCGGGTTGTCGACGCGCAGCACGCTCTTCGCGCCGTCCGCCTCGACGAGCAGGAAGTTGCGATCCTGGTTGCTGCCGAGCTCGACCGCCGTCGCCTCGAGGCCGTAACACACGCGTGCGATGGTCTCTGCGCCGCGCTCATCCACGTCGGGGCGCACGAGGCCGCCCGTCTGGTTATCCGTCATCGTGATATCTCCATCCGAAGAACTTCGAAATGATGTGGCGAGTGTGTTGGGTACCGCATCCTGTGCGCTTCGCGCTCGCGGGGTACTCGGGCTCGGGTCGCGTACGGCGACCGCACAAGCCGGCGTCTCGGGTGCCTCGAGAGGCGGGAAAGTGCTCAAAATTTTTCAGCAGGCAGCATTTTTCCGCCTTTCGAGACCGGTTTCAGGGCAGCAGCCTCCGCATCTCCTCGGCCAGCGCCGTGAATGCGCGGCGACGGTGGGAGCTCGCGTCCTTCTCCGCCGGGCTCAGCTGCGCCGCGGATCGCTGCTCGCCCTCGGGGAGGAACACCGGGTCGTAGCCGAAGCCGCCGTCGCCGGCCGGTGCGCGCAGGATCGAGCCCGGCCAGACGCCGCGTACCGCGACCTCGTCGCCTGCGCCGACCGCGCCGTCGCCGGGCAGCGCGAGTGCCGCAGCGCAGACGAACGATACGACGCGGTGAGCGTCGGCGAGCTCGAGC
>NZ_JBHSRW010000387.1:0-1218 GCF_042659205.1 Leucobacter soli | reverse complement strand
CGGGCCACTCCGGCACCGCCGCGCCCAGCCTCGACGCGCCCGGTCCCGCGCCCTCCCGCGCCGATCGCTTCTTCGCCGGCTGGGTGCGCGCGGTCACCGCCAAGCCGATCCTCACCGTCGTCGCAGTCCTCCTGCTGCTCGGCGCGGCCTCGGTACCGGCGCTCAGCCTGCGCCTCGCCCTCCCGGGCGCGGAGACGCTCGAGCCGCAGGATCCGGCTCGCGTCACCTACGAGCTCACCGGCGAGCACTTCGGCGAGGGTGCGAACGGCCCGCTGCTGCTGACCGGATCCATCATCACGAGCACCGACCCGCTCGGCCTCATGGACGACCTCGCCGACGAGGTGCGCGCCCTCCCCGGCGTCGCGGACGTCCCGCTCGCAACGCCGAACCAGGGCGCGGATACCGGGATCATCCAGGTCGTCCCGGAGGAGGGCCCGCAGGCCGAGAGCACCGCCGCGCTCGTCTCCGAGCTGCGCGCGCATCACGACGAATGGCTGGACCGCTACGGCGTGAGCCTCGCCGTCACCGGATTCACCGCGGTTGGCATCGACGTCTCGCAGCTGCTCTTCGAGGCGCTGCTGCCCTTCGGGGTCCTGGTGGTGGGCCTCTCGCTGATCCTCCTCGCCATGGTGTTCCGCAGCGTGTGGGTGCCGATCAAGGCGACGCTCGGCTATCTGCTCTCGGTCGGCGCGGCGTTCGGCGCGGTCGTCGCCGTGTTCCAGTGGGGCTGGCTCGGCGATCTGCTGAACGTGCACCACGCCGGCCCCGTGCTCAGCTTCATGCCGATCATCCTGATGGGTGTGCTCTTCGGCCTCGCGATGGACTACGAGGTGTTCCTCGTCTCGCGCATCCGCGAGGAGGTCGTGCACGGCGCGGACTCCCGCACCGCGATCCGCCGCGGCTTCGTCGGCTCGGGTCGTGTCGTCACGGCTGCCGCGATCATCATGATCTCCGTCTTCGCCGCATTCGTGCCCGAGGGCGACCCGTCGATCAAGGTGATCGCGCTCGGCCTCGCCGTCGGCGTGTTCGTCGACGCGTTCGTGGTGCGCATGACGCTCGTGCCCGCGGTGCTGCAGCTGCTCGGCGATCGCGCGTGGCGGATGCCGCGGTGGCTCGACCGCCTGCTGCCGGTCTTCGACGTCGAGGGCGAGGCGCTCGCGCGCGAGCTCGAGCACGCCGACTGGCCCGCGGACGCGCCGACCGCGCGCATCGCCGCGT
>NZ_JBHSRW010000386.1:0-1221 GCF_042659205.1 Leucobacter soli | reverse complement strand
CCGGCGCGTGCGACGGCCAGCAGGCGCACCGCGTGGAAGGGGTTGACGGCTCGGCCCGAGGTGCGGAGCACCGCCCGCCGCAGCAGGATCGCGAGCACGACCAGGACGGCGGCGATCACGAGCAGGGTCGCCGCGAGCGACAGCGGCGGCACGAGGGGCGGCGAACCCTGCGCCGACCGCACGAGCTGCACCAGCAGGCCGATCGCCAGCCCGGCGACCGCGAACGTGACGACGGAGAGGAAAGGCGTCCGCTGCATGCGGTTCATCCGTCGCCTCCGTAGGGGAGCGTACTGTCGCCGATACGGCGCAGGATCGCGTCGACCCGGCCATGGCCCATGAGCACGGCGTCGGGATCGAGGTCCAGCCAGGGCGCAAGGACGAAATCGCGCTCGTGCGCACGCGGGTGCGGCACCATCAGCCGCTCGTCCGCCACGACGCGGCCTCCGTAGAGGATCAGGTCGACGTCGAGCGTGCGGTCGCCCCAGCGCACCTCGCGCACGCGGCCGTGGCGCGCTTCGACGGCCTGCAGCAGATCGAGCAGACTGTGGGGGCTGAGGGTCGTCTCCGCGAGCGCGACACCGTTGAGGTAGCGCGGCGCCTCGGGGTCGGGGCCGTCGGGGGTGAGCGCGACGGTCTCGCGCAGGGGCGAGGCCCGGAACCTCTCGATGCCCGCCGCCTCCGCGATCTCGCGCTGCGCGGCTGCGATCGTATCGCTCCGACTCCCGTCGGCGCGGTCGAGATTGGCGCCGAAGGCGAGCAGGATGGGGACCACCTGTGCGATCATGGGCGGTCTCCCGCGGTCCGCACCACGGTGACCGAGACGTCGGCGAAGCTCGCCTCGATCGGGGCGTCGGGCTTGTGCACGGTGACGCGCGCCTCAGCCGTCTCGGCGAAGCCGAGCGCGGCGGGGTTCATGGCTCGCTCCGCGAAGCCGAGCGCGACGTCTGCAACGCGTTCGGCGACCGTCTCGATCAGGTCGACGGGGTCGCGTTCGACGGCGGCGACGATCGCCTCGGCGAGCTCGCCGTAGTGCACGGTGCGAGCGAGGTCGTCGCCTCCGGCCCCGGCGCGCAGGTCGACCGACAGCTCCACGTCGATCAGGAATCGCTGACCCCGCTCGCGCTCGAAGTCGAACACGCCGTGGTGCGCGAAGACCTCGAGCCCGGTGAGGGTGATCCGATCCGCCGCGCCGCCGCGCGCGCGTCGCGCCGACCGCTCGGC
>NZ_JBHSRW010000385.1:0-1221 GCF_042659205.1 Leucobacter soli | reverse complement strand
CCCCGTCGCGCCGCCGGACGCGGCCCGCGACCCGGCCCGCGGGCGTGCTCGTCGCCATCGCGCTCGTCGTGATCGCTCTGATCTGCTTCTTCCCGCTCGTCTGGATGGTCTGGTCGAGTTTCAAGGACAACGCCGCGATCTTCCGCACGCCCTTCGCCCTGCCGACCAGCATCGACTTCTCGCAGTGGGTGCGCGCCTGGGAGGTCGGCAACATCGGCCGCTATGCGCTGAACAGCGTGATCACCACCGGCACGTCGGTCCTCGCGATCCTCGTCATCTCCTCCGCGGCGGCATACGCCTTCAGCCGATTCCGCTTCGCCGGCCGTGGCCTGCTGCTCGGCATCATCTCGCTCGGCCTGATCTTGCCCGTGCAGTCGTACTTCATCGCGCAGTCGACCATGTTCCGGGATCTGCTGATCACCGACACCCGCTTCGCGCTGATCATCCCCTACACCGCGATGGGGCTGCCGCTCGCGACCTTCCTGCTGAAGGTGTTCCTCGACGATCTCCCGCCTGAGCTCTTCGAAGCGGCGCGCATCGACGGCGCCGGGGAGTTCCGGATGTTCCGGATGATCGCCCTGCCCCTCCTGCGGCCGGGCCTCGCGACCGTCGCGATCTTCTCCGCGCTCAACACGTGGAACGAGTTCCTCCTCGCTCTCCTCTACATCCAGGACGATGCGTTGAAGACGATTCCCACGGGCCTGCTCGCCTTCTCCAGCCGCTACGTCACCGACTACGGCCTGCTCTTCTCCGCGCTCTCGATGGTCACGCTGCCCCTCGTGGTCATCTACATCGTCTTCAACCGGCAGGTCACCGAGGGCATCACCGCGGGATCGCTGAAATGATCGCGCACCTGCGAGCGCTCCCCGTGCCGGACCCCTACCATCTGCTGGAGGCGCCCGGTCTGCGGTGGGGGCTCATCGGCCCGGGCAGGATCGCAACGGACTTCACCACGGCGCTCCACCGATTCACGCGGCAGCGCATCGTCCGCGTCGCGTCCCGCGAGCCGACGCGTGCCGAGGCGTTCATCCGCCGGCTCGGGATCGACGCGGCCGCCGGCACCGTGGACCAGCTGCTCGACGACCCCGGCGTGGACGTTGTCTACATCGCGACCCCCCACGCGCAGCATCGGGACACCGCGCTCCGCGTCATCTCCGCGGGCAAGCCCGTGCTGGTCGAGAAGCCGTTCGCCACCGATGCGGCCGGCGGGCACGCGATCGC
>NZ_JBHSRW010000384.1:0-1237 GCF_042659205.1 Leucobacter soli | reverse complement strand
AGCGCGCCCGTCGTTCGGTCCGGGATCGCGAGCGTCGCGAGCGGCGGCGCTTCACCGCCCACCTCAGACGCCGTCGCGTGAACTGGCTGGTCGCGGGCGGCGCCGTGGCGGCGCTGGCGGTCTTCGTGGCGGTCGGCGTGCTGAGCCCCTTGACCGCCGTCCGCGAGATCCGGGTCGTCGGTGCCTCGAAGATTGACCCGGATGCGCTGCAGCCGGCACTCGAACGCTTCACGGGCGTGCCGCTCGCGCTGGTCGGGGATGGCGAGGTGCATCGCGCACTCGAGCCGTTCCCCCTGATCCAGCGCTATTCGATCGAGCGGATCCCGCCGCACACCCTGCTCATCCGGATCGAGGAGCGGGATGCGGTGATCGCGGTGAAGCGCGGTGATCGCTTCGAACTGCGGGATCCGGCGGGAGTCCTCGTGGACCGGACGGACGGGCGACCGAAGGGCGTGCCGCTCGCCTCGGGCCGCGTGAAGGATCCGAGCACTCCGGCGTTCGCGGCGGCCGCCAGGATCGTCCGCGACCTGCCCGACGACATCCGCAGGAAGCTGGTCGGCGTGTCCGCGAGCAGCGCGCAGGACGTGACCTTCGAACTCACCGGCGGTCGGTCGGTCGTCTGGGGCGAGCCGGCCGAGACCCAGCGGAAGGCCGTGGTGCTGCGGGCGATGCTGAAGTCGGTCAAGTCGGCGTCCAGGATCGATGTCTCCTCGCCGGATACGCCCGTCTTCACCTGACCGGCGCCGGTGTTCGGCGGTGCGACCGGAGGCACGGCGTTTTTTCCTCCGGCGCGCGGTGTGTCGGGTCGGCGGGCGCGCGGGATGCCTCTAGCTTGAGGACTGGTAAATGTATACCCGAATACTAACTTTCACCTTGAAGTAGAGGTTGAAAGTTGAGGGGGAGGACCCACGTGTCAGCGAACCAGAACTACCTCGCGGTGATCAAGGTCGTCGGTGTCGGCGGCGGCGGGGTCAACGCGGTCAACCGCATGATCGAGCTGGGCCTCCGCGGCGTCGAGTTCATCGCCGTCAACACCGACGCGCAGGCTCTGCTGCTCAGCGACGCCGACGTCAAGCTCGACATCGGACGCGAGCTCACTCGCGGGCTCGGCGCGGGCGCCGACCCCGAGGTCGGGCGTCGCGCGGCAGAGGACCACACCGACGAGATCGAGGACGCGCTCGCCGGCGCCGACATGGTCTTCGTCACCGCCGGAGAGGGCGGCGGCACCGGGACCGGC
>NZ_JBHSRW010000383.1:0-1242 GCF_042659205.1 Leucobacter soli | reverse complement strand
CGGACGAGCGCCGTCCCCATCCGGCCCGCGCCCACCACCTCGATCCGCTGCATCGACGACATCACTCGGGGCGATCCCCCCGCCGCACCGCCGGGGTCACCGCCGGCGCTCCCATCCGTCGCACGCACACAGGGTCAGTGTAGCCGCGACCCCATTCGCCGCCGACGGCCGGGCCGCACGACGACTCGCGGGCGCGTCCGTCTCCTGAGTCGCTCCTCAGGCTCCCGCCTCGGCCGCCCACTCCCGCACGCGACGAACGCTCTCCTCCTCCGAGAGGTCCTCGACGCGGGTCATGATCGACCACCGCACGCCGAAGGGGTCGCGAATGCTCGCGAAGCGGTCGCCCGACACGAAGTTCGTCGCCGGCTCGCGCACGGCGGCACCGGCCGCGACGGCCCGCGCCACGGTCGCGTCGACATCGGGCACGTAGAGCGCCAGCGAGTAGCAGTCGTCGTCACCCGTCGGAGGGGCGACCATGTGGTAGTCCGGCATCGGCTCTCCGAGCTGGAGGTGGCCGTCGCCGAAGTCGAGGTCGGCGTGCGCGATGACGCCGCCGAACTCCGTCGCATCGACGAGGCGCGCCCCGAAGACGGTCGTGTAGAACTCGACGGCCTCGCCGGCCCGCGGTACCGAGAGGAACGGAGTCAGGCTGGTCGACCCGTGCGGGACGCCGTTCGTCGTGTGCGCGCCGGTCGCCGGCAGTGCCGTTTCGTCTTCCATGGGGCTAGCGTAGGAGCGTACCGCGGCCGGAGCTTGCAGATTCGCGACAGTCCGCACGCAGCCCGCGTGCAGTCCGTGCTCGCAGCCCGGCGCGAGTCGGCGCCGGGGGCAGGATCGGCGGCGCACCGCCCGGGAGGAGACGACGCATGGCGCACGAACCCGGCAGGAGCCCCGCCCACGACTCCGCCGGCAGAGCCCCCGACGATCAGCGCGGCGTGCTGTACCCCCGGCGCCTGCCGGAGTTCCACCGGATCGGCCCGCCTCCCGGGCTCGACCATGCGGTGGCGTGGTTCTGGATCCCCGAATGGGCGCTGCCGCCCGGCGAGGAATCCCGGCAGGAGATCCTGCCCTTCCCCGCCTGCAACCTGGTCGTGGAGCCCGGCAGGGCGACCATCGTCGGCCCGCCGACGACGCGCTCCGAGCGCGTGCTCACGGGGAGCGGCTGGGCAGTCGGCGCACTGCTCCGGCCGGCGTCGGTCCCGGCGCTGGGCATCGATGCGGTGGCCCTTCGGGACGCCGTCC
>NZ_JBHSRW010000382.1:0-1271 GCF_042659205.1 Leucobacter soli | reverse complement strand
CCCGGCAAGGGCAAGCGAGGGTGATTCCTGGCCAGCGTAATACGCCTGCTCGACCTCGACCGGCGTCCGATAGCCGAGCTCACCATGGAGGCGGGAGTTATTCCACCACCACACGTACTCGAGCGTCGCGAGCTCGACCTGCTCGACCGTCCGCCACGGACCCTGCCGACGGATCAGCTCGGCCTTGTAAAGGCTGTTCACTGCCTCCGCGAGGGCATTGTCATACGAGTCGCCGACGGTCCCGGTCGAGGGCTTCGCGCCGAGTTCCGCGATCCGATCGGTATAGACGATGGAGAGGTAGTTCGAGCCGTGATCGGCGTGATGAACGAGCTCGTCCAGCGGCCCGTCAGCGGTGAACGCGGCCATGTTCAACGCCTGCAACGGCAACACGTCCGCCTTCAGCGTCGAGGCAACGTTCCAGCCCACGATCCGACGGCTGAACACGTCGGTCACGAACGCCGTATACGCGAAGCCCTGCCACGTCGCGATATACGTGATGTCCGCCACCCATAGCTTCCGCGGCGCGGGAGCGGTGAAGTCGCGCTGAACGAGGTCTTTCGGCTTCGCCTGCTCCGGATCGGGTTTCGTCGTGAACGCCCGACGGGCTTTCGAGACCCCGCGGACGCCGGCCAGGCGCATGAGCCTCGAGGTCTGGTCGCGGCCGACGTCCCATCCTTGCCGGCGCAGCAAGGCATGCATTCTCCGGACGCCGTAGACGCCGTAGTTCTCGCCGTGAAGCCGCACGATCTCTGGGACGAGCAACTCGTCACGCAACTGCCTGGCTGACTTCGGGCGGGCTTTCGCGGCGCGATAACCGCGGGAAGTGAGGAACCCTCGCACCGCGTCGCGGAGGACGCGGCAGATGAGCTCGACCCCGAACTGATCCCGGTTCTCGTCGATGAACCGGATCATTTCGTCGAGGGGTGGTCGAGCTCCTTCGCGAAAAAGATGCTCGCAGCTTTGAGGATCTCATTCGCCTTTCTCAACTCCGCGACTTCGCGGCGCAGCCGGGCGTTCTCGGCTTCGATGTCGCTGGGCACGCCGGGCCGTTCACCGGCGTCAACCTCGCGGCGGCGATGCCAGACGCGCAGGGTCTCGGCGCTCATGCCGAGGAGCGCTGCGACATGCCGGACGGCCGTCATGAGGTTCGGGTGCTCGGGCTTCGCCTCGTCGAGCATCCGGAGCGCGCGTTCCCGCATCTCGGGCGAGTACTTCTGATTCATCGTGTTCCATCCTTGCTTGAAGAACGGAACGAAACCCAGGGCGATTCA
>NZ_JBHSRW010000381.1:0-1279 GCF_042659205.1 Leucobacter soli | reverse complement strand
GGGTTACCGGCCAAAACGTGTGGATGGCGTTGGGCGTGTCATCCTCTGCCTGCCCAGCCGCTTCGGAGCCAGAGCCCTTCGCTGACCTCGAGGCCGGTGTCGTAGAGTACGGGCCCTGGGTCTGGTGCTGTGAAACGCGGCCGGCGCTTCTCGGGTGAGTTTTTCTCGATCACCGGCATGCTGCTTGCGGTGTACAACAGTCCCGCGCGTGCGATGAGAACCCACTCGGCGGCCCGCTTCTGATGTGCCTCGGTCATGCCGCGGTGCAGGCGGAGGGTCTGCTTGATCATCGCGTTGATTCCGCCCTCGAGCCTGCTGGTTGTCTTCGGGCCTCCCGCGGTCAGATAGGTGAAGAGGTGTTCGCGGCGTTGCAGTTCAGCGAGCACGTTGTACGCCTTGCGGAGCCTGTCGTGGGTATACCACCAACGTTTCCCGGTGGGTGAGTCCCATAGGCCGTTCCGAAGCCGTCGTTTCGCGTAGGTGCGCTCGCGCGTCAAGTGCCCGTATACGGTGTGCCAGTCGTTGAGCTGCTGCAACCAGGCGACGGCGTCGTCAATATCGGTGACACGTCGTAGCCGCTTTCCGATCTCAAGCAGCGACTGGCCTGCGGGGGTGCGCGGTCGGAGAGTGAGGTGGGATCTGAGATTCATCCAGACATGAAAGATGCAGCGCTGCACGAGCGTGTCAGGCCATTGTTCCCGTAGGGCTGCACGCACCCCGCTCCCGCCATCACAGATCACAACCAGCGGGGCAGGGATTTGTCGCAAGAGCGCTTCCCAAGCGGCTTGGGATTCAGTGGAGCACCATTGCCAGGCGAGCGGGGTGTGGTGCTCATCGGTCGCGATGAGCAGGCACCAGGAACCGAGGTAGGTGCCGTCGATCATCACGTGCTTCGGTGGGATCGTGACCACGGGCAGGCGCGGGGTGATGTTCCAGCACCAGGCCGTCTGTCGCCGGAATGATCGGCCCGTCCGGGTACCCGTGAGTTCCGGCTGGGAGTATTTTCCGAGGAGCCAGGAGAGGAAGCGTTGGAGCTGGTGGCGTTTGGAAACATCGTCACGGTTACGAGAACTTGATGCCCCGCAGGTAGGGCATTTCCAGCGTTGGCTGCCGGCTGCCGTCTTGCCGTTCTTCACCAGTTTGGTATCGCATAGCAGACAACGGGTGGTGTTCAACGAGTTCGGCACAGTTAAGGGTGCCGGGGTATGACAATGTCTGTTCTACCGCGTGATCATGCGGCTAGATCGGGGTTCTATCCACACGTTTTGGCCGGTAACCC
>NZ_JBHSRW010000380.1:0-1287 GCF_042659205.1 Leucobacter soli | reverse complement strand
GGGGTATGGGACGGGCATGATGCCGGGGGTTCCTTTCGGTACAGGATTACCCTCCATCAAACACGACACGATTCAGTCTCTTGGTGAGCGGCGAGTTCTGGATAGAGGTATGTCACAGCTCTCTCGAGAGCTGTTCTACTCGAAGAGCATGGCGAATATCGGCGACGCGGAACAGCTGATTCGAGAATCTGTGTTCGCAACCTGATTCCCCGACAGAAGCGGAGAGCCAGCAAGAAGAGACCGCGGTAACGTCTCTTGCTTGGACAGAAGAGGGTGTTCGGATCGTTGTGATCTGAGCACCCTCCGCTGCTGTTGCATGGTTATGCGCTGGCGAGGATGCGCTGTTTCTGTGTTTCGAATTCTGTCTCGGTGAGTACGCCTGCGTCGCGGAGTTGCCCGAGCTGAGTGAGCTGATCCAGTACGGATGACCCGGCAGGTGCTGCGGCGGGCGGGGCGGGTGTCACCGGTTGTGGGGTCGGGGGTGCAGGAGATGACTGGGGTGTTGCCGCGTCCTGTGCGGCCCAGCGCTGTTGTTGGCGTCGGTGGGTGTTCCCGATGACGCGGGTCGCGACGGATGCGCGGGCTGCGGTGCGGAGGAGGCTCATGACTGGTTCCCTTCGTTGAGTGCCCGGTCGAGTTCTTCGATGTCGATGCCGCCCGAGAACAGTTCGACGCCACCGATCGCTGTCCATGCGTCTGCGGCCATCGCGAGGGAGCGGTCCTCGTAAACGACAGCGAGCGCTATTTGCCCGGGCTGGAGCTCAGAGGCGATGCTTTCGAGGTCGTCCCCATCGAGGATGCCGCTCTCGACCCCATCGAACGTTGCGACGTCAATACCGGTGACGCCATCGAGGTCGGCGAATGCACGTTTGATGGGCGCGCCTGCGTCGTCGCGGCCGATGAGCTCGATGTCGAGGATTTCGATGATGCCCTGCTCCACCCGGTTGAGGAGGGCGGTGAGGCCGGGGCCGAGGTCGGCGGCCTTTGGTCTGCTTGATGACCAGTCCGCCTCGGCCGGGGTAGTGCTGGCGTCTGATCCACACGATCCGGTTGTCCCAGTCCACATCTCCCGCGCGGAGGCCGGCGACTTCGGAACCGCGGGCGGCGAGGAGCGCGGCCAGCATCACGTGATCGGAATACGACTGATGCACCTGCCCGCACGCGTCAGCGAGCTGAATCGCCCTGGGTTTCGTTCCTATCGGGAGGCTTGCCCGGCAAGGGCAAGCGAGGGTGATTCCTGGCCAGCGTAATACGCCTGCTCGACCTCGACCGGCGTCCGATAGCCGA
>NZ_JBHSRW010000379.1:0-1297 GCF_042659205.1 Leucobacter soli | reverse complement strand
GAGACGGCGGCAGGCCTCACCGGGATGGAGACCGTCCGCAGCGGACCGCCGGAGGAGTCGGACGCGGGGGCACTCGCAGGGCTATGCCGTCTTCGAGAGCGCAGCGGCGGCGGCCGACGTCGCGGAGCGCGCGGCACGGCTGGGCGTCGTGATCGAGGCGCTCGATCCACCGGCCCCGGCACGCGCCTGAGCGGACGCCGACCGCCTGTTCACGCGAAGAGGCTTCCCCCGAGCGTCTCGCCGGCGCGGAACCCCGGCAGGATGGCGAACACGGCTGATCCGACGTGCGTGACCCATTCGTTCAGCAGATCGACCTCGTCGAGCCGGCGCTGGATCGGCACGAACTGGGTGAGCGGATCGCGCTGGTAGCAGGCGAAGAGCAGCCCGGCCTCCGTGCCGTCGTCGTAGTTGTCGGACCGTCGGAAGATGCGTTCCGCCGGGTTGCTCGAGTGCGCGCGTCGGATGTGCGCGGCGACCGGGATCGCGCTGAGTCCGAGCTCGTCCCTCGCCGCGAAATCGGCCGGCGTATGCTCGCCGCTGCCCGGGGGCGAGCTGAGCGGCGAGCCGTCCGAGAGCCGGCGCCCCACCGACTGCTCCCGACCCGGGCGGTCGACCTGATCCCAGGTGTCGAGCTCCATGCGGATCCGGCGCAGTACGAGCGCGGTGCCGCCGGCGAGCGGGCCGCTCTCCTCGCCGAGCCAGACGAGGGAGGCGAAATCCTCGTCCGCCGGCGCGGGGTTCACCGTGCCGTCGAGCTGACCCATCAGGTTGCGCGTGGTCGTGCCCTCCGACTCGGCGCCGCGCGCCTGTCGGAAGCCGTGCTGCCGCCACCGGGGTCGTGCGAAGCTCGCGAGATCGCGGTCGAGCATCCGTGCGGCGTGGGCGACCGCCGTCGCGTCGTCCGCCTGCACCACGAGCAGCAGGTCGCCCCCGTCGTAGCCGGTGCCGAGACGATCCCGCGAGAACACGGGGAGCGGGCCGAGCCAGTCCGGTGCCGGATCCGCGGCGACTCGTCGCAGCACCTCCGGCCCGATGCCGACGGTGATCGCCAGGCGGGCCGGTCGGGCGGCGAGCTCGGGCTCCGGGTCCGCGAGCGGTGCCACGCCGGAGGTCAGTCCCTCGATGTCGCCGGTGAGGATGCGGAACATGCGGCCGAGCGCGTCCGCGTCGGTCTCGTCGCGGAGCTCGTAGGCCAGGTAGCGGATGTTCGCCCCGGGCGGGGTCACGACGCCGGCCTGATGCGCGCCGTGGCAGGGGAGCACCTCGCCGCCGAACGGCTCCGCCTCGCAGCCGGACG
>NZ_JBHSRW010000378.1:0-1303 GCF_042659205.1 Leucobacter soli | reverse complement strand
ACTGGCAGGCGCGCGCGCAGCTGGTGCGCGAGCAGTCGCCGGCCTCGCTCGTCGCCGCCTCGTCGAAGGTGTGGTTCGCGCCCGAGGCGTTCACCGAGGAGCCGGTGATGGTGGGGCGGATCCTGCGCGTGCTGCAGGAGACCTCGGCCGAGGGCTACGCGCGCTGCGCCGAAGCGCTCGCCTCGTACGACGTGCGCGAACAGCTCGGCGAGATCGAGGTGCCGCTGCTCGCACTCTGGGGCGAGCACGACACCGTCGGCACCGAGCCGAAGCAGGACGAGATCGTGACTCGCGCACAGCGCGCCCGCAAGCAGATGGTCGCCGGGGCCGCGCACCAGCCGCCCGCCGAGAAGCCCGCCGCGACGGCCGACGCGCTGCTCGAGTTCTTCGGAGGACTGCGGTGAACGCGGGGGCGGAGCGACCGGGCGGGGCCGGCCGCGGTGCTGACGGCCGGCCGGTTGAGACCGGCCTCGGCGTTGATCCTCGCCCGGCTGAATCCGGCCTCAGCGACGCCGAGCGCTACGAGCGCGGCATGACGGTGCGGCGCGAGGTGCTCTCGGATGCGCATGTGGATCGCGCGATCGCGGGCACGAGCGGCTTCACCGCCGACTTCCAGGATTACATCACCCGCAACGCCTGGGGCGACATCTGGTCGCGGCCCGGGCTCTCGCGGCGGGAGCGCTCGGTCGCGGTGCTGACGGCGATGCTCGCGCTCGGGCATCACGGCGAGTTCAAGATGCACGTCGCTGCCGCTCGGCGCAACGGGCTGACGGTCGACGAGATCAAAGAGGTGATCCTGCAGGCCGGCCTCTACTGCGGGGTGCCGGTCGCGAACGAGGGCTTCAGACTGGCGAGCGAAGTGCTCGAGGGGCTCGGGGAGCTGTAGCGGGATCCCTTGGACCGGGGCGCGGACCCCGTCGCCGGCTTCGAAACCGTACGAGATCGTCGACGCTGCATGAGATCGTGCCGCGGAGTCGTACTGCGCCGACGATCTCGTACAGCGTGGCGGGTCATGCAGCGCGGCCGGGTCATACACCCGGCGGGCTCGTACAGCACGGCGGGCTCAGCCCCGCACCCGCTCCGCGCGGCTCAGCGCTCCGGCCGGGGCTCGAGGACGAAGCGGGGTTTCCGCACGGCGAGCCCGAAGACGATCTGCACGGCGGTGACCAGCCAGACGAGGGCGAATGGGGCGATCCAGGCGCCGCTGGACCCGCCGCCGAGTCCCAGCAGCCAGCCGAAGACGATCGGGCCGGCCGCGGCGATGAGGTAGCCGACGGATTGCGCCATGCCCGAGAGCGCGGCG
>NZ_JBHSRW010000377.1:0-1309 GCF_042659205.1 Leucobacter soli | reverse complement strand
ACCTCGACGGCGCCGAGCGCGTGCCCCGGGGCGCCGCGCACCGCGTCGAGCAGCGCTTTGCCGCGCTGCCCTCCGGCGTGGCGAAGGACGAGCGTCGTGTCGTCCGCGGGCTGTTCGAGGTAGCGCTTCGCGTCGTCGATGAAGGCGTCGCTCGATTTCTCGACGCCCGTGACGCGGATGAGCCGCGGCTCGGCGAAGAGCGAGGGGCTGGCGATGGTGAAGAGCTCGCCCGCGGTATAGCCGGACGCATCCACGTCGTGGATCTCGATCGACGGGTCCGCGCTGCGCAGTGTCTCGCGGATCGTGCGTGCGGCACGATCGGCGAGGAACTGCTCCGGTCCGCTGATCAGCACCACAGGGGCCGGGCGCGCCTCGTCGTATCCGAGTTGCGCGATCTTCGCCTTGCCCACTGCCACGCCTCTACTCTAGGGCTGCCGACCGACATCCGGCTCCGACCCTCCGGAGGAGGTTCCCCGGCCCGCTCGACCCACGGCGACAACCCTCCGCCCTCATCGGGGACGAGTGCGATCGCTCCGTGAAGGTCGGTCCGCAGAACGCGCGCGCCGGCACGGGACAAGGTCGCCAGCGCATCCCCGTTCGGGTGCCCGTAGCCATTGCCGGCACCGACGGACACCAGCGCCCAGCCCGCGCCGACCGCACTCGGGAGCCGTGCATCCTGGTCCCGCGAACCGTGGTGCGCGACCTTCAGCACCTCGGCCCGCAGATCCGTTCCGACCTCCAGCAGACGGCTCTGCTCCTCGAGACCGGTATCGGCGAGCATCAGCACCCGCGCCTGGCCGGCATCCACGAGGAGCACCAGACTCGCGGCGTTCGTGTCCGTCGGCGCCCCGCCATGGTTCGGCGCCAGGACGCGCCACGCCAGTCCACCCGCGCCGCCGCGATCGCCTGCACCGCCGATCCGCGTCGGGACACCGGCCGCCTCCAGCTGCCGCACGACGGCGCGCAGCTCCGTGCGCTCCCCGGCGACCGTCGGCGAGATGAGCGCCGCGTCGATCCTGTCGGAGATGGCGGGCAGCGCTCCGACGTGATCGCGATCGTCATGGGTGAGGACGAGCAGTGCGATCCGTTCGACGCCGAAGCGTTCGAGGCAGGCGTCCAGAAGCCGCGGATCGTCGCCCGTGTCGACCAGCACCGTGAGTTCGGGATGCGCGGGGTCCCGTAGCAGGACGGCGTCGCCCTGACCGACGTCGCAGGCCACGATCGCCCACCCCCTCGGCGTCGCCGCTCGCTCGCCGACGGGCACGACGAGCACGACCCCGAGGAGGAGGCCCGCAGAGCTCGCGGCGAG
>NZ_JBHSRW010000376.1:0-1312 GCF_042659205.1 Leucobacter soli | reverse complement strand
TGCTGGGCGCCGCCGCCGGCCGCGACGATCCGGATGCTGCGACGCCGACGGCCCGATCCGGCGCGGCGGTTCCCGAGACCGGGAACCCGGCCGCCGACTCCGACGCCGTGATCGATGCGCTGATCCGCGCCGGATTTCTCTCCGAGGCGGACGGCGAACTGGAGTTCCTCTCGCCCGAGACAGTGATCGGCGAGCTCGCCGCCGCCGGCCTCGAACGGGAGCGCCGTGCTCTCGGCGACCTCATGGAACTGATCTCGGGGCTGCCGGAGCTCTCGCAGGCGTGGCAGCTGGGGTCCGCGCCGGCGGGGCAGGAGATCCAGGGCGAGATCACGCAGGGCGGCGATGCGGCGATGGCGCGCTGGTTCGAGATCGCGTCCCGTGTGCCGCCGGGTACCCCGAGTGCCGCACTGCCCGACATGGCCTGGATCCACGAGTACGTCGTGCCGGTCCTCGGCAGCCTCGAGGAGGCGCTGGCTCCGGGGGACTACGGGATCCGCTACCTCTTCCACCATTCCGCCGCCGACGATCCGCGCGATCGCGAGGTGCTCGACCGCATGGTCGAGATCGGCATCACCGTGCGCCTCGCGCCGCGCATCCCGAGCTGGTTCTACGTCGACCAGCGCGTCATGGCGGCGTTCCCCACCACGTGGGGCGCCGACTCCCCGGTGGGGATGGCGATCATCTACGCCTCGCCGGTGGTGCGGGCGATGCACGCGCTCTTCGAGTCGCTCTGGGCGACGGGCGTGCCGTATCCGCCTTCTGCGGAGGGCTGGCAGTCGGTGCTGGAGCTGCTCGGCGAGGGCAAGACCGACGAACAGGTCGCCGAGATCCTCGGTATCGGCCTCCGCACCGTCCGGCGGCGCATCGCCGATGCGATGGCGGAGTACGGGACCGGATCCCGGTTCGAACTCGGGGCGGCCTGGGCGGCGGGGAGAGGATGAGTACCGTGGCCAGTGGCGTGGCGGTGGTCGAGGACTTTGTTGGTGACGCCGTCGTCGGCGATGCCGCTGTCGTCGAGGCTGCAGTCGACGACGTTTCTGTCGATGAGGCCTCTGCCGGTGACGCCGCAGTGCTCGCCGGGGTGCTGCGCGACGGAGGTGTTCTCGATCTGCTGCTGCGCCTGCAACGGGGGAAGCCGCGCACGATCGAGCAGATCCGCGAGATCGCGCCTCCGGGGATCGATCTCGGCGCCTCGCTGCTCGCGCTGGAGCGCGCCGGGCTCGTCCGGGTCGATGCCGAGGGGTTGAGGATCGCGCCGCCCGAACCGCTGGTCGCCGGTGCGGTGACGGGCGAGCTGGCGGCGGCGCGCGAG
>NZ_JBHSRW010000375.1:0-1319 GCF_042659205.1 Leucobacter soli | reverse complement strand
GCTCGGCCCGCGCGCGCACCCTCCCCGCAGCAGGCTCACGAGGTCGCTGAGGCGGAGCTGCGCGCGCATATCGCCCTGCGCAAGCGGACGCAGCAGCGGGTGCGCGAGCTCGAGAAGCAGGAGGCGGTGCTGCGGCGCGCCCGCGACCGCGCCAAGGAGCTCGCGAAAGCCCATGCGAGGCTCGCGGAGACCCCGTAGCGCGTGCCGCATCCGACGCGCGACCGCGTCGCAGCCCTCGGCGTGTTCGCTCTTCCCGGCCGTGCTGCAATCGGGATAGGCTGGCACTGTTCATGGCGGATGCCCCGAGCGGGCGCACCAGTGAGGATGGCGACGTGGGACTCATTCAGGCGGCGATCGGCGCGCTCGGCGGCACTCTGGCCGATCAGTGGAAGGACTTCTACACGATTCCCGACGGCCTCGCGCCGACGGCCGCCCTGTTCGCGGCGGTGCCCCGCGGCGAGAACGCGGGTCGGGGCTCGAACACCAAGGCCTCCGACGGTGTGATCACCAACGGCAGCAGGATCCTGGTCCCCGAGGGCTACGGGCTCGTGCTGATGCAGGACGGTGCGATCACCGGCTTCGCCGCAGAGGCCGGCGCCTACGAGTGGAACAGCGAGGCGCAGGACTCGCAGTCGATCTTCGCCGGCAACGGCATCGTGAGCCCGCTCATCACGACCTCGTGGGAGCGCTTCAAGTTCGGCGGTCGCCCGGGCACACAGCAGCGCGCCTACTTCGTCACGCTCAAGGAATTGCCGAACAACCGCTTCGGCACGCAGTCCGAGATCTATTGGGACGACGCGTACATGAACGCCCAGGTCGGCGCGGTCACCCGCGGCACCTACACGCTGAAGGTCACCGACCCGATCCTCTTCATCAAGAACTTCGTGCCCGCGAAGTACCTCGAGCCCGGCCAGGTCTTCGACTTCACCGACCTCGAGAACGATGCCGCCTCGCAGCTCTTCAACGAGGTCGTCGGCTCTCTGGCCCCGGCCTTCTCGCTCTACACGAACGACCCGTCGAAGGGCAACCGGATCACCAAGATCCAGCAGGACTCCGTCGGGTTCGCTCAGAGCCTCTCGGCCGCCGTGGAGCAGAACTACCAGTGGTCCACTGTGAGGGGCCTGCTGATCGCGTCGACCGCGATCGTCTCGATCGAGTACGACGAGACGACCCGCGAACTGCTGCGCAACGTGCAGCGCGCCGACGCGCTCGCGGGCGCACGCGGCAACTCGAACCTGCAGGCATCGGTCGCTGCGGGCTTCGAGGCGGCGGGCGATCAGGGCGCCGGCGGCCTGTTCGGGATGGGCATGGCCGCGGGC
>NZ_JBHSRW010000374.1:0-1324 GCF_042659205.1 Leucobacter soli | reverse complement strand
GCGGAGTTCGACGTCGAGCACACCGCGCTCGGCGCGGAGGAGGCTGCGGCGCTCGTGCGGGACGTCGAAGCCGACGTCGTGCTGAACGGCATCACCGGCTCGATCGGCCTCGGCCCGACGCTCGCCGCGCTGCAGGCCGGACGCACGCTCGCCCTCGCCAACAAGGAATCGCTGATCGTCGGCGGTGCGCTCGTGACCAGGATCGCGAAGCCCGGGCAGATCGTGCCCGTCGACAGCGAGCACTCGGCGATCGCCCAGGCGCTGCGATCCGGCACCGCGGGCGAAGTGCGGCGCCTCGTGCTGACGGCGAGCGGGGGTCCGTTCCGGGGACGCTCGCGGGAGGAACTGCGCGTCGTCACGCCGGCGCAGGCGCTCGCGCACCCGACGTGGGACATGGGGCGTGTCGTCACGACGAACTCGGCGACGCTCGTGAACAAGGGGCTCGAGGTGATCGAAGCGCATCTGCTCTTCGACGTGCCCTACGCCGACATCGAGGTGGTCGTCCACCCGCAGTCGGTCGTCCACTCCATGGTCGAGTTCACCGATGGATCCACCATCGCCCAGGCCTCGCCACCGGACATGCGGTTGCCGATCTCGCTCGGTCTCGACTGGCCGAACCGGGTGGCCGGGGTCGGCGCTCCGCTCGACTGGACGCGCGCGACGAGCTGGGAGTTCGAGCCGCTCGACGCCGAGGCGTTCCCGGCCGTCGAGCTCGCGAAGCAGGTCGGCCGCGCCGGCCGCACCTACCCGGCGGTGTTCAACGCCGCGAACGAAGAAGCGGTCGACGCGTTCCACGACGGGCGGATCGGCTTCCTCGACATCGTCGACACCGTCCGCGAGACCGTCGAGGCGCACGAGGCGCCCGATGAGCTGACGCTCGAGTTGCTGGCCGCGGCCGAGACGTGGGCCCGCGAAGCGCCCGGCCGGATCATCGAGGCGCGCTCGGACCGGTAGCGAGGAAGCCGCGCAGCAGCGCCTCGGTGCCCGCGATGTGCTCGGCCATCGCCTCCGCCGCGGCATCCGGGCGCCCGCTCAGGATCGCGCGAGCGATGGCCTCGTGCTGCTCCCGCGAGTTCGAGAGGTTGGGCGGCAGCATCGGGATGCAGTCGAGCGCCGCATTGACCCGCGTGCGCAGATCGGCGACGGCCTGCACGAGGCTCGGCGACCCCGAGAGCTCGGCGAAGGTCAGATGCAGGCGCGAGTCGAGCCGGCGGAAGCCGGCCTCATCCGCCGCTGCGCACTCGTGGAGCGCGGTGACGAGGCCGGCGCGCTCGCCCGCGACGACCTACGACCACTACGACTCCCGCAGCTCCGACCCGCACCT
>NZ_JBHSRW010000373.1:0-1325 GCF_042659205.1 Leucobacter soli | reverse complement strand
TGAATCGTGTCGTGTTTGATGGAGGGTAATCCTGTACCGAAAGGAACCCCCGGCATCATGCCCGTCCCATACCCCGCAGAGATCCGCGAACGCGCAGTCCGCCTCGCGCTCGAGGCCCGCAAGAACCCCGCGACTCGTGACGGCGCGATCACCCGGATCGCGAAGCAACTCGATCTCCTTCCCGAGACGCTCCGGAAGTGGGTGCGCAACGCGGAGATCGACGAGGGCCTCCGCCCCGGCACAACCACCGACGACGCGGCCCGTATCGCAGAGCTCGAGCGTGAGAACCGGGAACTGCGCCGCGCGAACCAGATCCTGAAGTCCGCCTCGGCTTTCTTCGCGGCGGAGCTCGACCGCCCCTCACGATGAGCGAGAAGACCGCGTACATCGACGCGCATCGCGCCGAGTTCGGGGTCGAGCCGATCTGCCGGGCTCTCGAAGACACACCCGCTCAGATCGCCCCATCCAGCTACTACGCGGCAAAGCACCGGCCACCCTCGGAACGTGAACTCCGAGACCGTGACCTCTGCGAGAACATCGCCCGTATCCACAAGAACAACTACGGCGTCTACGGGGTGCGGAAGATCCACGCCGCGCTGAGGCGCGAGGGCGAACGCGTCGCGGAATCAACGGTGCGCCGCCTCATGCGACAACTCGGACTCCGTGGGATATCCCGGGCGAAGGGCCCTCGGACGACGAAACCGGCCCCAGAGACCGGCCGCCCGCTCGATCTGGTGAACCGGCAGTTCATCGCGACTCGCCCGAACGAGTTGTGGGTCGCGGACATCACCTACGTGCGCACCTTCTCAGGGTGGGTGTACGTCGCGTTCGTGCTCGACGTGTACTCGCGCATGATCGTCGGCTGGCAGGTCTCCACCAGGCTCTACACCGATCTCGCACTCGACGCGCTCCGGATGGGGATCTGGCGGCGCCAGCGAGCCGGCCATGATCTGACCGGGCTGACGCATCACTCCGATAGGGGCGTGCAGTATCGAGCGATTCGCTACGCCGACCGGCTCGCGGAATGCGACGCCGTCGCGTCCGTCGGGTCCAAGGGCGATAGCTACGATAACGCGATGGCCGAGGCGCTGAACTCGCTCTACAAAGCCGAACTCGTCCGCAATCTTGGCCCTTGGCAGTCGATCAATGATCTCGAGATCGCGACCGCTGAGTGGGTGGACTGGTGGAACGAGCGCCGCCTCCACGGGGAGCTTGATCAACGTCCACCGGCCGAGATCGAGGGTGCGTACTGGGCGACCCGTCAGCCCTCACTTGCCCTGTCCAAAACCAACTAAAGCACTCTCTACGAAACTCGACACTTGACA
>NZ_JBHSRW010000372.1:0-1342 GCF_042659205.1 Leucobacter soli | reverse complement strand
GATCCCCTGGCGGGCCCGGGTCGGCGTCGTGCCGAGCACCTGCACCTGCCCGCCAAGGTGCTCGGCCAGGCCGAGCAGGCCGCGCAGCAGTGTCGACTTGCCGGATCCGTTCGGGCCGATGAGCGCGATCACCTCGCCGGCGTGGATGTCGAGCGTGAGCCCGGCGACCCGGCCCCGGCCGGCATAGCCGAACGCCGCCCCCCGAAGGCGGACAATCGGGTCGGCTGGGTCGGGCGGGGGGGGGGGGGTGGAGCCGGCAGCCGCATCTGCGGCGGCCGGCTCCACGGCAGTGCACTCGTCGGGGGTCTGCGTCACTGACTCTCCAGTTCTGCCGGCAGCGGATCCACGCCCGCCCCCCAGGCCTCGAGGATCGTGCGCGTGTTCTCGATCGTAGCGCCGAGATAGGTGGATGCGGCGGTGTCGGCCGGGCCCAGCGAGTCCGCGTAGAGGCTCTCGGCGTCGACCACTCGGATCCCGGCCTCGGCGGCAACCGTGCGCGCGAGCTTCGGGCTCATCGACGACTCCACGAAGATCGCCTTCACGCCGTGCTCCCGGATCTCCTCGACCAGCTCGTCGATCTGAGCGGCGCTCGGCTCGGCGTTGTCCTCGAAGCTCGGCACGAGGGAGCCGATGAAGGCGATGCCGTAGTCGTGCAGGTAGTAGCGGAGGGAGTCGTGGCCGCTGACGAGGACGCGGTCGGCATCGGGCACTCGCGAGAACTGCTCGCCGATCCACGTGTCGAGGGCGGCGAGCCGCGCGGTGTACGCATCCGCCCGCTCCTCGTAACCGGCGGCGTGCGCCGGATCCGCCGCGCTCAGGCCCTCCGCGATCTCCGCGACCATGCCCTGCGCGAGGCGGGGCGAGGTCCAGATGTGCGGGTTGAGGCCGCCGTGATCGTGGTCGTGCTCGTCGCCCTCGTGCGCGTGGTCCTCGTCGTGCTCGTGCACCTCTTCAGCATGCTCGTCGGCGTGCTCCTCGCCCTCATCGGCATGATCGTGATCCGCATGATCCTCATCGGCGTGATCGTGGTCGTGCTCGGCCTCCTCCTCGGCCTCCGCGGTGATGCGCTCGGCCTCGGCGAGGTCGATCCCATCGCTCGCGGTCACGACCGTGCCGCTGAAGCCGGAGGCCTCGACGGCGCTGTCGATGAACGTCTCGAGGCCGGCCCCGTTGACGATGAGCACGTCGGCCGCCCCGAGCGCGAGCAGGTCGGCGGGGCTCGGGTCGAAATGATGGGCGGAGGCGCCGGGGGCGAGCAGCCCGGTGAGCGCGATGCCGCTGCCGCCCACCTGCGCGGCGAAGTCGGCCAGCTGGGTGGTCGTGGCGACCACCTTGAGCGTCC
>NZ_JBHSRW010000371.1:0-1355 GCF_042659205.1 Leucobacter soli | reverse complement strand
CGGGCCTCCCTGCCGGCCGCCGGCGCCGTCGCGTGCACCGTCCTTCCGAGCGTCGCACCGCCCGACGCGACCTCGGCCACCGTGCCCCACTGCTGGCACTCGCCGCAGCGGCCGACCCACTTCACGGTCTGCCATCCGCACTCTGCGCATGCATAGCCGCCGCGGGTCTTCGCCGTCGTGCTCCGAGAGGTCTTCGCCATGCTGCGACACTACCTCCGGCCTCCGACATTGTCGTATCGACCTTCGCGGCGAACGCCGCGCGCGTGCCGCACGGGCAGGTGGCGCACGGCGAACCGCGGGAGTGCACCGGTAAAGTTGCTTCCTGACCCGTGCCGCACGCCGCCGGCACGCGGCGCCGACGACGAGGAGCACCGATGGCCGCGAGCTTCTTCGCCCTGCTCGACGACATCGCCGTGCTCGCCAAGGCCGCGGCGGCATCGATCGACGACGTCGTCGCCGGCGCTGCGAAGGCCTCGGCCAAGTCCGCCGGGGTGGTGATCGACGACGCCGCCGTGACGCCGCAGTACGTGCAGGGCATCAGCCCGAATCGTGAGCTTCCGGTCGTGCGCCGCATCACGCGCGGCTCGCTCATCAACAAGTCGCTGATCATCGTCGCGATCATGCTGCTCAGCCTGTGGGCGCCGTGGGTGTTCCCCTGGCTGCTGCTCGTCGGCGGCACCTATCTCGCATACGAGGGCGCCGAGAAGGTCTGGCACTGGATCCACGCGCGGCGCGGCCACGAGACGACGGTCGAGGAGGTCGTCGAGCGCACCGAGACCGACGAGAAGCAGATCGTCGCCAGCGCGGTGCGCACCGATCTCGTCCTCTCGGTGGAGATCATGCTGATCTCGCTGAGCAACATCGACGCCGACTCCTGGGTCATGCGGCTGGCCATCCTCATCGCGGTGGCGATCCTGATGACGGTGCTCGTCTACGGCTCCGTGGCGGTGCTCGTGAAGATGGACGACGTCGGCCTCTGGCTGCGCCGACGCCGCCCCCGTTGGCTGAAGGTCGTCGGCACCTGGCTGGTGCGGGCGATGCCGTGGGTGTTCCGCGCGCTGACCGTGGTCGGCGTGGTCGCCATGCTGTGGGTCGGCGGCCACATCCTCGTGGTGAATCTCGCCGAGGTGGGCGTGCACGCGCCGTACGACCTCGTGCACGCGGCGACGGCCGCCGCCGGGACCCAGCCGGTGGTGACCTGGATCGTCGAGAACGGCCTCTCCGCCGCCTTCGGGCTGGTCTGGGGCGCGATCGTCGTCCTGCTGCTCGGGGTTATCGCACGGCTGCGGCATCGCTCGCGCATGGGCGGGCGCGCCGAGGGCTGAGCAGGGCGCGGCGGCACCCGGTCGAGCGGA
>NZ_JBHSRW010000370.1:0-1361 GCF_042659205.1 Leucobacter soli | reverse complement strand
GCGGCCCGCCCGCCCCCTGGAAGCAGCCCGGCACCGGCGCCGACCCATCCGGCGGCGAACACCTGGAACGGCAACCACGGGCCGACACCGCCCCACAGCAGCGCCGATCCGAGCATCACGGTGGCGCCGAGCAGGAACCCGAAGCGCGGCCCGAACGCCCGCCCCGCGATGATGAGCAGGGTCAGCGCCGTCTCGATGCCGCCGAAACCCGTGCCCAGGAAGCGGAGCACCATCCCGACCGCCGTGAGCGTGCCCAGCATCGCGACGACCATCGCCCCCTGGGCGCCGTCTCCGAGCGCCACGAGCAGTGCACCGGCCAGCACCACGGCCGCCGCGATGGCGAGGATCGGCACGGCCCGCTGCGCGTCCTCGGGCAGCGCTGCGGAGAAGAACGGCCAGGCGAATGCCGCGAGCGCTGCTGCGCTCACGATCGGGATCAGCAGCTGATTCAGCATGCGCCTCATGAGAGCCGCCCGTCGATCAGGCGCAGCCGACGCGTCCGTGCGCCCGCCGCGGCGAGCCGGTCGGCGAAGTCCGTGTCGTGCGTCGCGATGACGACCGCTGTGCCCTCCGCCGCGTCCGCCGCCGTCAGCTCGACCAGGATCCCGGCGAGACGTTCGCACGCGGCGGCGTCGAGCCCGCGCGTCGGTTCGTCGAGCAGCAAGGTCCGCGGTGCTGAGGCGAGCTGCACGGCGATGCCGAGCACCAGGCGTGTACCGGCGGAGAGGTCGCGCGGGTGCGTCGTTGCAAGGACGCCGAGCGACGGTGCGCTCTCGGCGCCGCTGAGATCCGTATCCCGCTCCGATACAGGCTCGGGGCGCGAGGCGATGCCGGGGATCGACCCGGCGATCAGTCGTGCGAACCGAGCTGCCGTAGCGCCGCGCTCCGCCCCGCTGCGCCGGTCCGCGTAGCGGCACTCGTCTGCGAGCGTGTCCCGGATCAGCAGGTCGTCGACCCGGTGCGGCACCAATGCGATGCCGGGCGCGCGCCCGGAGGATCCCGGGAGAGCGATGTCTTCGAGCAGACTCGTCTTGCCCGACCCGTTCGGGCCGCCGAGCACGACGATCTCGCCCGGGGAGGCCGACAGCTCCGGAACCCGCAGGAGCTCGCGGCCACCGCGCTCGACGACATGATCCACGAGCAGCACGATCCGGTGGCCCTCGGCCCGATCCGGGCCGGCTGCGATCGACGGACCCGACGGTGCCGTTGCCGAGCACGTCGATGCCGGGGCGCGGACCCCGTCCGACGCCCCTGACACGGCTCCGTCGCCGCCCGCGGGACCGGGCTGGAGGCTCCCCTCGCGCATCTCGAGCCGTTGCACGGCGACCTCGCTCGCCAGCGCCTCGAGCGCCTCGGGCCGG
>NZ_JBHSRW010000369.1:0-1365 GCF_042659205.1 Leucobacter soli | reverse complement strand
GCTTCGCGGCCGCGCGGGGCTGGATCGCGGCGACCGCACCGACGACGGGCGGGGCGTCGATGCCGAGGATCGTGATGGTCGGCCGGGCCCAGAGCTGATCCGCGACCGTACCCGAGCCGATCCGCCGCGTGCCTGCCCGCATCCCCGCGTCGCGGCGGAACTCGCCCTCGTCGTAGGGCATGCCTGTCCACGTCTGATCCGTGGCGATCCCGGGGACCGAGACATCGCCCTGCTCGTCGCGCAACGTGGCGAGCATGCGGACCAGCGCGGCCAGCGCATCCGGGGCGGCGCCGCCGAACTCGCCGGAGTGGAGGGAGGAGTCGAGCGCCGTGACGCTCACCACCACGTCCACGGCGCCGCGCAGGCTCGTGGAGAGGGTGGGCAGGCCGAGGCGTGCGTTGCCCGAGTCCTGGATGAGCATCACGTCGGCCTCGCGGAAGAGTTCGGGGTTCGCCTCCGCGTAGCGGTCGAGGCTCGCTCGACCCTGCTCTTCCGAGCCCTCGGCGACGAGGATCAGGCCGACCGGGTAGGCGCCGTCCTCCTCGGGCGCCGTGTCGCCGCGCAGTGCGCGCAGCGCCGTCAGGTGCGCGATCAGGTTGCCCTTGCAGTCGGCCGCACCGCGCCCGTAGAGGCGGCCGTCGCGTTCGGTCAGCTCGAAGGGAGGGCTCAGCCACTCGTGCTCGTCGAGGATCGGCTGCACGTCGTAGTGGCAGTAGAGCAGCACGGTCGGGGCGCCCGCGGGCGCCGGGCGGTGGCCGATCACGGCATAGGTGCCGTCGGGCGTCTGCTCGAGCTCCGCCGGGATCCCCTCGGCGCGGAACGCCGCGCGCACCCACTCGGCGGCGCGCACGCACTCGGCCGGGTCGACGATCCGCTCGTCGGCGATGGACGGGATGGCGACGAGCTCGGCCAGCTCGGCGAGCGCGCGAGGCATGCCGGCGTCGATGCGGTCGCGGAGCTCGGTTCGGTTGTGGAGCTCGGTTCGGTTGTGGAGCTCGGTTCGGTCGCCGGGTGTGTCTGTGCTCGGGTTCATAGCTCCATCCTGGCGTATGCGGCGGTTCGGACACGCGCGCACGAGACGGTACGCGATCGTCCGCGCTGCACCCTTTCGATGGACGATCTCGTGCTGTCTCGACGATCTCGTACAGTTCCGTGCGGAGGCCGCGGCGATCCGAGGGCGCCGATCCGGGGGCGCCGATCCGGGGGCCGGGGTACGAACGGGCCGGGACGGCGGGGCCGAGACACGCCTGACTCCATCCGCTCTTTTGGCCAGTGGCCCGGCGACAGGGGGGTTACCGGCCAAAACGTGTGGATAGAACCCCGATCTAGCCGCATGATCACGCGGTAGAACAGACATTGTCATAC
>NZ_JBHSRW010000368.1:0-1371 GCF_042659205.1 Leucobacter soli | reverse complement strand
GGCGCCCGCCGTGCGCGAGGTTTCGCTCGGGCCGCTCAGCAGGGTCCGTGCTGCGGCGCCGAGATCGGCATCGGCGACGAGGGTGTCGAAGCCGCCGAGCGCGACGCGGGGTCCGGCCGTGCCGCGCACATTGCCGCTCTCGAGCACGAGTGATTCGATGCCCGCACCGGTGAGCAGTTGCAGCGTGGCGGTCGTCGCTTCGCCCTCGGCCGGCCAGGCCCCCGAGTAGGCCGCGGGCCAGTCGAGGAGCTGCTCGAGCGTGGGGGGTGCCGGGGTGTCGTCGGCGTCTGTGTCTGTGTCGGCATCGCCGTCGTTCTCGCCGGTTCCGGGGATAGCGTCGTCCTCCGCGTCGTCCTCCGCATCGCTTCCGACATCGGAGGTGCCCGAGGATCCGTCCGGGTTCGTGCCGTCGCCGGGATCCGTCGGTTTCGTCGGATCCGACGGCTCGGCTGGGAAGCTGCCGTTCGCGGTGGCGTAGCTCAGGCCGGTCGGCTGCAGCAGCTGCTCGAAACCGAGCGCCGCCTGCGCGGCGGGATCCGCGTCCGCGAACTGCAGCAGGAACTGCGGAAGGGCGGTCGCGGCGAGGCGATCGAGGAATTCGCGCGCCGCCGCAGGAGCGGCGTCGCCGTGAGCGCGGATGCCGGCGATGAGGCGCGGATCCACGGCGAGCGTGGCGTCCCAGCGCTCCGCGGCGTCCAGCAGCGCCGAGAGCCTCGGAACGGTCTGGCTCAGCTGATCCTGCGTAGGCATGTCCGTCACTTCGCCCGGAAGCAGCAGCGGCACGATGAGGGTCAGCCGAACGGAGGCGCCGGCTGTGACACCCCTCCAGACCACCGGGGTCGTCGTGCTGAGGAGCGGCTCCTCGGTCGATGGCGGCCTGGTTCCCGTGTCGTCGCCCGTGCCCTCCCCGTCCGAGCCCTCGCCGTCCGTGCCGGCGTCGCCGTCCGTCTGCGTCGCCGGTACGAAGTCCGCGCGCACCGCGTAGACGCCCGCGTCGTCCTGGAAGCCGAGGGGCATCGCGGCGCGCGGGATCGCGATGGTCAGCTCCTGCCCCTCGCCCGGAGCGGTCTCCCCCACCTCGACGGTGGTGAGCAGCGCCCGATCGGGGCCGACCGTCGCAGCGTCGCCGGACAGCAGCGCGGTGAGCCTCTCCGCATCCTCGATCCGACCGTCCGCGAGCCGGACTTCCAGCCGCCCGGCAGCGAGCGCATCCTCGCCGGTGCTCCGCAGGTGGGCGGTGAAGATGTAGCTCTCGTCGTCCGCCGCGAGGACGGGCTCTTGCGGCGCGAAGTCGAGCTCGCCCGCGGCGCTCACCGCCTCACGCGGTGCGTCGCCCGCCGTCTCGGCATGCGCGGGAGTGCCGTCCAGCGG
>NZ_JBHSRW010000367.1:0-1405 GCF_042659205.1 Leucobacter soli | reverse complement strand
GGCGCTCGCCGAGGCGGCGTGCCGGCCGCCGTCCGCAGTGCTGTCCGCGGCACCGTTCGTGGCGCCATCGCCTCGGGCGGTGATGGGATCGAGGACGAGGATCGCCCCGGGCTGGGCGTCGCTGCCCCACCCGGTGAGGTGGGCGAAGGCGCTGTGCGCACGGAACGGGAAGAACGTGTCGTTGGAGCGCTGCTTCATGGTGCCCGCCTCGATGACGAGGCGTTCGCCGGTGAAGAGACGCCCGAGGGCGGCACGGCGATCCGCCGCGTACCCGGCGGCCTCCCGCTGCGGCGGAAGCTCAGCCCCGCGCTCGGCCCATCCGGCGCCGATGTAGCCGAGAAACGCATCGCCGCCCGGTGCGGTGGAGCGGCTGCTGTTGTCGATCTCGGCCTCGTGCGTACGTGTCTCGCTCATCCGTACATTCTCCCACCCCTGCCTGTGCGGACGCGGACCGCCGCCCAGGTCTGGGCCGGGTGCGTGCGACGCGGGCCTAACATTGCTGTATGCGCCGCTACGACCTGCACACGCACTCCGTGCACAGCGACGGCACCACGCGACCGGCTCAGATCGCGGCCGATGCGGCAGAGGCCGGGCTCGCCGGATTTGCGCTGACCGATCACGACACCATCGACGGCTGGGACGAGGCGCGCGAGGCCGCGCACCTGGCCCGCATCGACTTTCTGCCGGGCATCGAGATCACGACGAAGCACGACCACCGCTCGCGACACCTCCTCGCCTTCGGCATCGAGCCGGCTGCGGGGGAACTCTTCGACGCGCTCGCAGAGGTACGCCGTTCACGGGTCGCGCGGGCCCGGGAGATGGTGCGCCGGCTCGGCGCCGACTTCCGCATCACCTGGGACGAGGTCGTCGGCAGCGAGGATGCGCGAACGGTCGGCCGGCCGCATATCGCCGATGCCCTCGTCGCGGCCGGCTACTTCACCGATCGGACCGCGGCGCTGACGCAGGCGCTGCATCCGGCGTCCCCGTACTACCTCGGAAGCTCCGCCATCGACACGACCGAGGCGATCCGCATGGTGCGCGCTGCGGGCGGCGTGCCCGTGCTCGCGCACCCGGCCGCGTACCGCCAGCGCACGCCGGTCGGCTCCGACGAGCTGCGAGAGTTCGCAGCCGCCGGGCTCTGGGGGATCGAACTGCAGCACCCGGAGAACCGGGACGATTGGCTCCCCGAGCTCGAGCGCGCGGCAGCTGAGCTCGGATTGACCGCGACCGGTGCGAGCGACTACCACGGGGCGGGCAAGCCGAACCGTCTGGGGGAGCGGAGCAGCTCGGCCGAGACGTGGGACGGCATCCGCGCGCTCGCCGCCGTGCCGGGGTGAGCCGAGCCGTTAGGCCGAGCTACTCCGCGACGGAGGCCTCGGGCTCCCGTGCCTCGCCGCCGGCCTGC
>NZ_JBHSRW010000366.1:0-1407 GCF_042659205.1 Leucobacter soli | reverse complement strand
CGACGCTCGACGAGGCCGCCGGCATCGGCCGCACGGTCGCCGAGGGCGTCGGCGTGACAGGTGTGCTCGCGGTCGAGATGTTCGAGGCCCGCGACGGCCGCGTCCTCGTCAACGAGCTCGCGATGCGCCCGCACAACTCCGGCCACTTCTCGATCGAGGGCTCGGTCACCAGCCAGTTCGAGCAGCACCTCCGCGCGGTCGCGGACCTGCCGCTCGGGTCGACCGACATGACGGCGCCGGCCGCCGTGATGGTGAACGTGCTCGGCGGCCCGGTCGAAGGCCCGATGCCCGTGCGCTACGCGCGCGTGCTGGCCGAGTACCCCGGAGCCAAGATCCACAGCTACGACAAGCTGCCGCGCCCCGGGCGCAAGGTCGGCCACGTCACGGTGATCGGGCAGGATCTCGCCGCCGTGCGCGCCGAAGCCCAGGCCGCAGCCGCCGCCTTCGACTGAGCGCGTCCCCGCGAGGGCCGGGCGAGGATCCGGCGAGGGCCGTGCGAGGAGGCGTTCCGCACCCGTGTCCGGTATCGGACGCGGGATAGGATCGTGTCATGAGCGAACGAGCGCCCCTGGTCGGGGTCATCATGGGATCCGACTCCGACTTCGGCGTGATGAGCGACGCCGTGCAGGTGCTGCGCGAGTTCGACATCGCGCACGAGGTCGAGGTGGTCAGCGCGCACCGGACCCCCGACAAGATGGTGGAGTACGCGCGCGGGGCCGCCGCCCGCGGCCTCAAGGCGATCATCGCGGGCGCGGGCGGTGCCGCCCACCTGCCCGGCATGGTGGCGTCGATGACCACGCTGCCCGTCATCGGCGTACCCGTGCCGCTCGCGAAGCTCGACGGCATCGACTCGTTGCTCTCGATCGTGCAGATGCCGGGCGGAATTCCGGTGGCGACGGTGAGCATCGGCGGCGCGAAGAACGCCGGCCTGCTTGCGGCGCGGATCCTCGGATCCTCGGATCCGGCGCTCGCCGCCGCGCTCGCCGCCTACGCGGACGGCCTCGCCGCCCTCGTCGAGGAGAAGAACGCCGCGCTGCAGCAGCGTCTCATCGAGGGATGACGCGCCGCCCGCGCGTACCCGCGAGAGCGGGAGTCAGATGTTCGCGTGGAGCTCCCAGAGCGACATCGCGGTGCCGGCCCAGGTGAAGCTGCGGCTGCGATCCTGCGCGAGCACCCCGAGCCGGTCCCGTTCCGGCCCGTCGGCGCAGAGCCGGACGAGCTCGGCTGCGAACGACTGCGCATCCGCGGCTGCGACGCCCGCGTCGAGGGCCAGCTCGGCGACCGCCGCGCAACCGCCGTGCAGCACGGGGACCCCCGCGGAGAGCGCGCCGAGCGGTGCTCAACGAGACCGGGAGGATGCGCATCGCTCCCAGCTCGAAGGGGGCGAGCTCCTCGTCGATGTCTCCG
>NZ_JBHSRW010000365.1:0-1432 GCF_042659205.1 Leucobacter soli | reverse complement strand
GACGCGCCGGTCGCGGTGGTCTCGCGCCCCGGGGAGCGGCCGACGAGCCGCGCCGCGTACGTGCTGCTGCCGATCACCGCCGCCGCGACGCACGCGGAACGACTGCGCGCGCTGCGGGTGAGCGATGTCGCGGTGCTCGTGCCGAAGCTCGGCGAGACCCGCCTCGCCGAGGTCCGCGCACTGGGGCGCGAATCCGAGCAGATGGGGGCGCCGCTCATCGGCGTGCTGCTCCTCGCCGCCGAGAGCCGGGGCAAACGAGGCTGACACGCGGGCCGACGGGACGCGCGATCACGAAGGGGTGTCGACATGGGAGTCGTTCGGAAGGTCAAGGATCGGTCGCCGCGCTGGATCCGCGATTCGGCGGATCAGGCGACACGACGGTACGGGCTGCTCACCAGCGGGGCTCGGACGCTCCCGGACTATCTGATCACCGGGACGAAGCGGGGCGGCACCACCTCCCTGTACAACTACCTGCTGCGCCATCCGGGCGTCATGCGCATGTTCCCCGGGTCGCGCGACCTCAAGAGCACCGACTACTTCTTCCGCCGCGGGCGGAGCGAGGCCTGGTACCGCTCGCACTTCCCCACCACCGGGGAGCGCCGCCGCGCGGCGCAGGATCTCGGCTACGCGCCGGTCTGCGGGGAGGCATCGCCCTACTACTGCTGGGATCCGCGGGTCGCCCCCTTCGTCCGAGAGGTGGCGCCGGAGGTGCGGGCGATCCTGCTGATCCGGGATCCGGTGCGGCGAGCCTGGTCCCACTACCAGGAGCGCGTGCAGAACGGGGTCGAGCCGCTCGGGTTCTCCGACGCGCTCCGGGCGGAGGAGGATCGCATCGGCGAGGAGCGCACCCGCATGCTCGCCGACCCCGAGTACTACAGCCCCGCCTTCGACTGGTACGCCTACCGCGCGCGGGGCGAGTACCTCCCCCAGATCGAGAACTGGCTCTCGCACTTCTCACGAGACCGGCTGCTCGTGGTCCGCTCCGAGGATCTCTACGGCGACACGCAGGCGACCTTCGACCGCGTCTGCGCCTTTCTCGGCCTGCCGACCGTCGAGATGTCGACGCGGAAGACCTTCAACGCGACGTGGCGCACCCGGGACGACGTCCCCGACGACGCCCGCGAGTCGCTGAGCGAGCACTACGAGAGCCACAACGCGCGGCTCGAGGAGTTCCTCGGGGAGAGGCTGGGCTGGTGACCGCCGGCCGCGATGGTGCTCGCGGCGACGATACTCGCGGCGCCGGCGACTGCGGTCGTCTCGCGGCCGCGGAGATCGCGCTGGTGGCCGAGCAGCTGTGGCCCGGCTGTGCCCGGCCCGACTTCCGGGCCGTCGCGGGACCGGCGGGGACGACCGGATGGGTCGAAGTGGAGCGGCACGCGGTCCTGGAGCGCGGTGGGCGCATCGAACTGATCCTGCCCGCGCGCCGCACGGT
>NZ_JBHSRW010000364.1:0-1449 GCF_042659205.1 Leucobacter soli | reverse complement strand
GAAGCGCTCGAGGGCGGCCTCGGCGGCGTGGAGGCGATCGGCTGCGCGGCGGTGCGTGCGGCGCAGCGAGAGCGCGACGTCCTCGATGGCCGTCGGCATCACGAGCTGCGCGGCGGGATTGGTGAAGGCGAAGGCGACGAGACGGCGCACCTCCGGCCCGTCGCGGCGGGTGTCGAGCCCGCGCACGCGCACCGTCCCCGAACTCGGCAGGATCAAACCGTTCAGCAGGCGCGCGAGCGTCGACTTGCCCGAGCCGTTCGGGCCGATCAGCGCGATCCGCTGCTCTGCGAGGTCGAGCGTGTGCGGTGCGAGCACGCGCGTCTCGCCCGTTGCGGAACGGGCGACGAACGAGGCCTCCCGCAGTTCGATCATGCGGAGGCGCGGGCGTCCCGCCGTGCGCTGCGCGGTGCCTCGCGCGACGCGCGCGGCGGCAGCAGATCCGGGAACGCCCGGTGCACGGCAGTCGCCACGATCGCGACGAGCGCCATCTTGACGAGATCGAGCGGGACGAACGCCAGGTTGAAGACGAGCGCCTGCCCGAGCGTGATGCCGGCGAGCCAGCTCATCACGGGGATGCCGGCCGCGTAGATCAGGAGGCTGGCCGGGATCAGCGCGACGAAGACGAGGGCGGCTTGGCCGGCGGCCGATCGCCGCGAGAGGCGCGACACCGCGAAGCCCGCGAGCCAGGCCGCGAATGGGAAGCTGAGGAGGAAGCCGGCCGACGGCAGGGCCAGGACGGCGAGACCGGCACTGCCACCGGCGAAGACCGGGAGGCCGATGAAGCCGATGGCGAGGTAGAGCAGCACGGCGAGGAATCCGCGCGTCGCTCCGAGCGCCGCTCCGGCGAGCAGCACGGCGAAGGTCTGCAGCGTGATCGGGACGGGGACGAAGCCGAGGGGTATCGAGATCAGCGAGCAGGCCGCGATGAGCGCGGCGAAGAGCGCGATGAGCGCCAGGTCGGCGACCGGCCGTCGCCGACGCGCGCTGCCCGAGCCGGGCTCGGCTCCGTGATCCGCCCCGGGATCGGTTGCCGGCGCGGACGTCGGCGCGGATGTCGTCGCGTGCGCGGTCCCGGTGGTCGTTTCGGTCGCGGGTTCTGACTCGTGCGTCATGCCCCTCCTCCTGCTCGTTCCTCGCGCGAAACCCGCGCATCTCCATGTCCACATCGGTGATCTGAACAGTGTTCAGGTGAACGGTGTTCAGGTTAGCGCTACGCTGGTCCCATGCGCAACAGCCGAGCGGATGTCGTCGAAGCGGCGCTGCGCGTACTCGACGCGCACGGGCTCGAGAACTGCTCGATGCGGCGGGTGGCCGCCGAGCTCGGAGTCCAGCCGAGCGCGCTCTACCACCATGTGCCGGACAAGCAGACGCTGCTGGCGCTCATGGCCGACGAGATCGTGCGCGGCGTGGCGGCGCCCGGAGCGGTCCGCGGGTCGGCACCGGGCGCGA
>NZ_JBHSRW010000363.1:0-1479 GCF_042659205.1 Leucobacter soli | reverse complement strand
TCGGCGAGCTGACCGGCGTGGACGTGCTCGGGCCGGTACCGGTGCCCGCACGGCAGGATCGACCTGCCGGCCTCGTCCGCGCGATCGTGCGCTTCGACTACGCTCAGGGCTCCGAGGTGGCGAAGCGACTGCGCGGGGCGCTGGTGGCCGATGCCGCGGGCGCCTCGTCGCGCGTGGCGGGCCGCAAACCCGGCCGTGCGAGACCCGAGGCTCTGCGTCTTCGGTTCGACGATCGGGGCGTCTTCGACGCGTGACCGATCCGTTGCCCGGGATCCTGCCGTGTCCGTCTCAGTGGACGAGCACCAGCAGGGCGGCGACGACGATGAAGAGGGCGCCGAACACCGAGTTCAGGGTCTTGCGCCCGCGCGGCGTCCGTGTGGCACTGCGGAACGGCCGGGCGGCTGCGGCGAAGAAGCCCCACATGATCGCGGTGTCGACGCCGAGACTGGTCGCGAGGAAGATCGCGTACTGGGGCAGCTGCGGCTGGTCCAGACTGATGAATTGCGGCATGAAGGCGAGGTAGAAGACGATCGCCTTCGGGTTGAGCATGTTCACCCAGAACCCCCGCCGCAGCATCGACCAGGCCGACTCCGGCGCGCCCGGGGGCCGACCCTCGTCGTCGGGGGCGTCGGTGCGGATCAGGATCAGGCGCACACCGAGGTAGACGAGATAGGCGGCGCCGGCATAGCGGATCGCCGAGAAGAGGATCGGCGAACGCGCGACGAGGAGCCCGACGCCTGCCGCGACGATGACGATGTGCACAATGAGGGCGATGTTCTGGCCGAGTATGCCCCACAGCGAGCGGCGCCAGCCCTGGGTCAGCGCGTTGGTCATGGTGTTGATGGCCCCGGCGCCGGGCGTCAGACTGATCACGGCGCAGGCTGCGAGCAGCGACAGCCAGACCGTGAGGGACATCGCACCAGTCTAGAAGCGCGCGCCTGCCAGAATGGACGCCATGCGCATCGTCTTCGCCGGCACTCCCGAGTTCGCCGTACCGAGTCTTCGGGCGCTGGTCGCCGCCGGTCACGAGGTCGTCGGTGCGATCACCCGCGAGGACGCCCCCCTCGGTCGGAAGCGGGTGCTGACGCCGTCGCCGGTGGCGCTGGCGGCGGAGGAGCTCGGCGTCCCGCTGTTCAAGGCCAACCGCCTCGGCGAGGAGGCGACGGCCTGGGCGGCCGGCCTGCGCGCCGACCTTGGCGTCATCGTCGCCTACGGCGGGCTGGTGCGGGAGCCGCTCCTCTCGACTCCGGCGCTCGGCTGGATCAATCTCCACTTCAGCGCTCTGCCGCGCTGGCGCGGTGCGGCGCCCGTGCAGCGCGCGCTGATGGCGGGGGAGCAGCGGCTCGGGGTCACGGTGTTCCGGTTGGTCGCGGCGCTCGACGCCGGTGCCGTGCTGTCCGAGGACGTCCGGGACTTCGTGCCGGGCACCTCCGCGGGCGAAGCGCTCTCCGCGCTGGCCGACTCCGGGACGGGGGCGCT
>NZ_JBHSRW010000362.1:0-1479 GCF_042659205.1 Leucobacter soli | reverse complement strand
ACCGGGTGCGGTCACGATCCGCTCGGCGCCGCCGTCGGCGAGCTGGCGCGCCAAGCGGTCTCCCCCACCGGCGGCGACGGCGACGAGCCGATCGGGGCGGCGGGTCTGACCTCGCAGGGCCGCGAGTGTCTGATCGAGCCAGTCCCCGCCCTGGCGGGCGACGAGCACGGTGGTGACGATGGTCTGCATAACGCACCCAGCCTAGGAGCGGGCGCGGGGATCCTTGCTGCGACTTGCCGGGCTCGGACGCTTCACAGCATCGATCGGAACGCGCAAGAAGGTCGCGTCAGATGGCTTCGCGGCGCAGCTTGCGGCGTTCGCGCTCGGAGAGGCCGCCCCAGATGCCGAAGCGCTCGTCGTTCTCGAGCGCGTAGTCGAGGCATTCGCTGCGCACCTCGCAGCCGTCGCAGATGCGCTTCGCCTCGCGAGTGCTGCCGCCCTTCTCGGGGAAGAACGCCTCGGGGTCGGTCTGGGCGCAGAGCGCGTCGGCCTGCCAGGCGAGGGGGTTGTCCTCCTCATCGCGGCGGACGCCGGGAACCCCGAGGAAGACGGGGTCGACGAACCAGTTGCTCGGAACCTGCGGGTTGGGGAGCTGCTGCGACATTCGGGCGAGCCCTCCTCTCAGATTGCCGATCGGTCAACGGTTTCTCCGACGACTGCGGCGCTGAAGCGCCTGCAGACAATTACACCGGTGTGATTCGATCAAGTCAAGCCGGAGATTCTAAAGGCTCAATGAGAGCTTGAGGGTTTGCGACACGCCCCGGGTATGCGGATCAGGCGGATCGATCCGCCGCGGGCGCGTTCTCCCCGACCGTCGCGATGAAGGCCTCGCCGCAACCGCTCAGCTCGATCGGCGCACCCGCCGAGACGTAGAGCGACTGCCCGCGGCCGACGCTCGCGACCTCGTCGAACTCGGCCGCCGGGCGTTCGACCCGGACGCGGCCCGAGGTCACGATCAGCACCAGCGGGTAGCGCGCACCGATCTCCACGGACTCCGCACGACCGGAATCCTCCGCCTCGCCCGCCCCGGACTCGTCATCGCTCGGGCGAAGCCGCGTGCGCATCAGCCGGAAGTCCGGAACGCCGGGCGCCCACTCCACCAGACCCGGAGCGATCTCGCTGCCCGCGAATCTCGGCTCGGCGAGCTCGGAGAAGTCGACGACGCGCACGAGCTCCTCGGGGTCGACGTGCTTTTCCGTGAACCCCGCGCGCAGCACGTTGTCGGAGGCGGCCATCACCTCGACGGCGATGCCGCTCAGGTACGCGTGCAGCTGCTGGGCGCCCAGGTACACGGCCTGCCCGGGCTCCAGTCGCAGCAGGTGCAGCAGCAGCGAGACCAGCACGCCGGGATCCTCCGGGTACGAGACCGTCAGCTGCCGCAGCACCGCGAGCCGGTGCCGGTCGATCCGGCCCTCGGCGCTCACCGCGGGGGCCTGCACCGCGGCGCCGATCGCGCGCACGGCGGCTACCGGTTCGGGA
>NZ_JBHSRW010000361.1:0-1480 GCF_042659205.1 Leucobacter soli | reverse complement strand
GTCTTCCGGGCGTTCGGGCAGCAGCTCCGCCATGTCGTCTAGGTCGCCGGTGCGGGGCGGGCCGGCCGCGGCCAGGCCGTGCACCAGCCGGGCGATCACCCGCCGCGTGTTCGTGTCGACCACCGGGTGGCGCTCGCCGTAGGCGAACGCGGTGACGGCGCGGGCGGTGTACGGCCCGACCCCGGTCAGGCCGAGTAGCGTCTCGATGTCCCGGGGCACGATGTCGCCGTGATCCTGCGCGATCTCCGTGGCGGCCCGGTGCAGCCACAGCGCGCGTCGCGGATACCCGAGACGGCCCCAGGCCCGGACCGCCTCCCCAGGTGCATCCGCGGCGAGCGCGGACGGGTGCGGCCAGCGCTCGACCCACTCGAGGAAGCGCGGGAGCACTCGTTCGACCTGGGTCTGCTGCAGCATGAACTCCGAGACGAGCACGAACCAGGGTTCGACCTCGCCGGGTGCACCGCGCCACGGCAGCTCCCGGGCTTGGCGGGCGAACCAGGCGTTCAGCGCACGGTGGATCTCGTGCCTCCGCTCAGCCTCGCCCGCCACGCGACCACCCTACCGGGCGGTGATGACCCCCGTGGCGGCGGGCTCGGGCTCCCGGCGGATCGCCGTCCGCAGGGCGAAGAAGAGGACGATGACGGCGGCGGTGATCGACATGTGCCCGAGGCCGGCGACGCCCGCGATCATCTTCGACGACTCGAGTCCCAGCACCGTGAGCGACCCGTGCAGGATCAGCATGGCGGAGGTCAGGACGATCCCGGCGTGATACAGGCACAGGAACCAGACGAAGCGCTTGCGGGCGAGCGAGAAGCGGAACGCCCGCTCCAGACCCAGCAGGATCAGGAAGGGGAGGAAGCCGAGCGCCAGCAGGTGGGTGTGGGCCAGCCCGAGCTGGGTGAACGCACCCTCGGGGAAGCCGTTCAGTTTGGTGAACTCCCGGTAGAAGAGGCCGGAGGCGACGCCGAATCCGGCGTATACGAATGCAGAGACGAGGAGATGATTCAACGGTTTCTTCACGGTTCCAGCGTCTCGCGCTCTGAGGGGACGGGCATCGTCCGAAAGGTTGAGATCGCGTTCGCGGACTCGCCCGGCTCGCCCGCACCCCGGCGGTGCCCGCGCTCCCGGCCGATCGGCGCCCCGGAACCTCTAGGCTGGAGGCGATGGAACACGTACCCAACGGCATCCTGCTGGTCGACAAGGCCGAGGGCTGGACCAGCCACGATGTGGTCGCCAAGGCGCGGCGCGCCCTCGGCACTCGGAAGGTCGGCCATGCCGGCACCCTGGATCCGATGGCCACCGGTCTCCTGCTGCTCGGCGCCGGGCCGGCGACCCGGCTGCTCACGCACCTGGTCGGCCTCGACAAGACGTACACGGCGACCATCCGGCTCGGCCAGGCGACCGTGACGGACGACCGCGAGGGGGACCCGATCGCCACGGCCGAGCCGGGCAGGATCCGCGCGCTGGCCGCCGATCCGGC
>NZ_JBHSRW010000360.1:0-1486 GCF_042659205.1 Leucobacter soli | reverse complement strand
GGGCGGGCCCGTCCGCCGCGGTCGCGCGACAGGCCCGCCCGGAAGCGCTACGCGGTGTTCTGCGGCGGGGCGGCGACATCGATGAGGGGGACCGGTTTGACCGGCGCCTGCGGGGCGAAACCGGATCGTTCGCCGATCGGCGAGCCCGTACGGCGCTCCTGCATCGCCGTCAGCACCGGTCCGCAGTAGCGGCCCTGGCACTTGCCCATGCCCGCACGGGTGATCCGCTTGACCGATCCCGGTGAGGAGGTCCGATCCGACATCGCCTCGGAGACCTCGGCGTGTGTGACGCTCTCGCACCGGCAGACCACCGTCTCGGGCTCCGCGAGCTGATCGGTGAGCACCGGGGCCGCGAACATGCCCTGCACGCCCCGCTGGAACGCGAGGTTCCGGCGCGCGGCCCTCCGAGCAGCGGCATCGGGCAGCACGTGGCGCTCGAGTAGTTCGGAGGCGACCGCGGCGGCTGCGAGGGCGCCCTGGGCCTGAGCGAACTTCGCGCCGCGCACGCCGGCGCTGTCGCCGATCGACCACACCGTCGGGATGGAGGTGCGCCCGGTGGCGTCGGTCCGGGTGACGAGGCTCCCGAGCGCGGCATCGAAGTCGTGCGCGCAGCCGAGACTGCGGGCGAGATCGTTGCTCGGGAGGAACCCGTAGCCGAGGCAGACGGCATCCACGTCGAACGCGCGCCGACGACCCGTCGGCCGCCCCTCGGCATCCACCCCCGCGACCGTCGCCCGTCGGACGCCGGTCACGGGATCGCCCTCGAGCCGTTCGATCACCGATCCCGTGATCAGGGGGACGCGCCTGGCGGCCAGACCCGCCAGGTACTTCACGCCGTCGAGGGTGAGGCCCGGGGAGTTCAGGCCCATCCGCACTCCGGAGAGGAGCCGCGCCGGCGACAGCATCCTCGACGCCTCTACGAGGCCGACGATGCGCACGCCCGCCCGCGAGAGCTCGGCCGCGAGCTGGATGTTCAACGGCCCGTTCCCGGCGATCAGCACGCGATCGCCCGCCGAGACCTGGTACGAGCGCAGCAGCGTCTGCCCGGCACCGGTGGTCATGACACCCGGCAGGGTCCACCCGGGCACGGGCACGCCGCGCTCGAAGGCTCCGGTCGCGAGGATCACCCGCTTCGGCGCGATCACCCAGCGCTCATCGGCCGACCGCGCCATGAAGCGGTCGGGCTCGAAGGCCGCCCAGACCGTCACGCCGGTGAGGGCGGTGATCCCGGCCGAGACGGCCTCGTCCATCAGCTTGCGCCCGCTGAGGTACTGGCCGTCCAGCTCGCGCTCGTCCACCGGCAGGCCGGTGCTCGGCTGCTTGAAGAACTGGCCGCCGAGCTTCGCCCGGTCGTCGACCACCAGGACGTCGAGCCCGGCCCGAGCGAGATCCCTCGCTGCCGCCAGGCCGGAGGGGCCGGCGCCGACCACCAGGACGTCGGGCGTGAGCGTGTGCTCGGTCTTCGCGGCCGCCGCCGCCGACGGCA
>NZ_JBHSRW010000359.1:0-1525 GCF_042659205.1 Leucobacter soli | reverse complement strand
GCGCTCCTCGGCGCCCGTGCGCGAGCGGCTGAGACGCGCGACCGTGGTGCTGGATCCGCCCCGCTCCGGAGCGGGCGGGGAGGTCTGCGCGCAGCTCGGAGAGCTCGCGCCGGCGAACCTCGTGTACGTGGCGTGCGATCCCGTCGCCCTCGCCCGCGATACGGGGACGCTGCGCGGCCTCGGCTACGAGCTCGTCTCGCTGCGCGCCTTCGATCTGTTCCCGCACACGCACCACTTCGAGGCGCTCGCAGTGTTCACCCGCGTGTAGCCGCCGGGCGGCGCACCCGCGCTGCACTGCGCTCTTCCGCGCTCCGCTGTTCCGCGCCTCGCTGCTCCCCGCTACCCGCGCTGCGCCGCGCTACTCCTCGTTGCCCGGCGCTGTGCCGCTCCCCGTTACCCGGATCCGCTGCCCTCCTCGTCTCAGGACTCGCCCCGCCTCTTTTCCCCGCCACTGTCCCGTTTCCCTCCCCGGGGTTGCCCATTCCCTGCAGTTCGGGCGGAGATCGCACTTCGGGCTGAGAGATTTCGCGAAAGGGATCCGCCAGAACTGCGATCTCCGCCAGAACTGCCGCGCTCAGCCCGAAGTGCGGAGCACTGCCGAGCGAGCGGAAAGCGGGCCCGAGGGGAATCAGTCCTCGCGGCTCAGCGGGTGCCGCACCATGCCGGTCCCGTCGACCGCGCCCGCGGCCTCGGCGGCGTCGAGCAGCTCGTCCTCGCTGAGCCAGCGCTCGCGCCCCGCGGCATACGCGAACGCCAGCGCGGCGATCGCCGTCGCAAAGGCGATGATGCCGAACGGGTTGCACAGCGCGATGGCCATCTCGTTCCAGATCTCGCCCCCGAAGCGCCCGGCGATGGAGACGAGTTCGCCGTCCACCAGGTCGGGCACCGTCAGTCCGAAGCCGAGCGCGCAGACCCACGAGAGCACGAGCGCCCCGTACGGCGCCCGGCCGGGCTCGCGCCCCCGCCGCACCGCCACGTTCACCCGCTGCAGCGTCCAGAGCTGCAGGACCGCGAACGGGAGCGCGATCAGCGGCGCATACCACCAGGTGAGCTCCCCGCCGAGGCCGAACGCCCACCGGCCGAAGCCCATCCAGGCCGCGCACAGCAGGCCGATGAAACCGAACGTCAGATTTCGCGCTGTCACACTCAAGATGGTAGTCTTCTACGGTTGCCTTCGCATGATGGCAACGCGCCCCGATAGCTCAGTGGTAGAGCACTTCCATGGTAAGGAAGGGGTCGCCAGTTCAATCCTGGCTCGGGGCTCTGAGCTTGCGACGCAAGTCTTGTGGCTGAGTAGCTCAGCTGGTTAGAGCGCACGACTCATAATCGTGAGGTCGCGGGATCGAGCCCCGCCTCAGCTACTGCAGGCTCAACGAGAAAACCCCCGCTCAGGCGGGGGTTTCTTGTTTCTCGGACTCCGCGTCCGATCCGCGCTGGCGACCTCGGGGCCGGGGTTACCGGCCAAAACGTGTGGATGGCGTTGGGCGTGTCATCCTCTGCCTGCCCAGCCGCTTCGGAGCCAGAG
>NZ_JBHSRW010000358.1:0-1556 GCF_042659205.1 Leucobacter soli | reverse complement strand
CGCGGCGCTGGTGCGGGACATGGCAGTCGACGAGCGGCCCCTTTCGCGACGAGTGGCCGGCTTGCGCGCAGGGGACAACGGGGCCGCTCGTCAGGAAGGATGCTGCTCGTGGCGAGGCGGGCTGTTCCCGGCGGACGCGCTGTTCGCGGCAAGGTGGGCTGTTCGCGGCGAAGCGGGCCCTTCGTGGCGCCGGCGCGTGCCCACAGCTTCGGCATAGATTCGGGTGCCATACTCGTCGAGTTGCGCGTTCGCGCACCCGATGACTTTCCGACGACAACGAAGAGGCCTCCGTGAAGCGCACCCGTGCCCTGCTGACCACTGCCCTCCCCGCTGCCCTCGTGGCGGCGCTCGCCCTGACCGGATGCTCCGGCGGGAACGACTTCGGCGACGAGACCGACGGCGGGACCTCCGCGCAGGAGTGCACCCCGTCGGGTGCCGCCAGCGATGCGGTCCAGCTGAGCGGCGACTTCGGCGAAGACGTGAAGCTCGACTCCAAGACGCCCGTCGTCGCGGAGACCCTCGAGCGGACCGTCGCGATCGCCGGCGAAGGTGAGGCGCTGGCGACGGGTGCCACGGCGAGCGTCAACCTCACCTTCATCAACGGCAAGACGGGCGAGGAGCTCTCACCGACCTCTGCCCAGCGCGTGGTGAACGACCCCGAGCAGATCCTGCCCTGGGCCCTGCAGGCGCTCTCCTGCTCGAACATCGGCGATCGGATCGTCACGGTGGCTCCGGCCTCCGAAATGTTCGGCGAGGGCGGCGGCGCCCAGGCGGACATGGAGGATGCTGATGCGGTCATCACCGTGATCGACCTCCTCGGGCTCGCGAAGACTCGTGCCGAGGGCAAAGCCGTGGACGCCCCGGCCGGGTTCCCGACGGTCACGCTCGCCGAGGACGGCGCGCCGACCGTGACCATGCCGACCGATGTCGAGGCTCCGACGAAGCTGCAGATCGCCACCCTCATCGAGGGCGACGGCGAAGTGGTGAAGGACGGCGACTCGGTGACCTCCCACTACATCGGCGCGATCTGGCGCACCGGCGAGGTGTTCAACTCCAGTTGGGAGATGGGCAGCCCCGCGACCTTCACCGCCGCCTACCCGGGTGGCGTCATCGAGGGCTTCTACGAGGCGCTCGTCGGTCAGAAGGTCGGTTCGCAGGTGATCGCCATCGTCCCCGCCTCGGCCGGCTACGGCGACGACACCGCGAGTCAGCTGAGCGGCACCGGCGTCGACGTGAAGAACGACGACGTGCTCGTCTTCGTCGTCGACATCCTCGACACCGCGCACGCCGGCTAGCGCAGCCCGGCCCGAGCCGGGCGCAGGGGCTCGACCCCTCCCGGAGCACGACTGGTCGCCCTGGCCTCGCCGGATGCGCGACTGCGGCAGAATGGATGCCATGAGACGCGTCGTCATCCTGGGCTCCACCGGTTCGATCGGCGAGCAGGCGCTCGACGTGATCCGGGCGAACCCGGCCAGGTTCGAGATCGTCGGCCTCGCCGCGGGCACGCAGGCCGCGCGGGTCGCCGAGCAGGCGGGGGAGTTCGACGTCGAGCACAC
>NZ_JBHSRW010000357.1:0-1566 GCF_042659205.1 Leucobacter soli | reverse complement strand
CGCCCAGAACCCGGGCGGAGCCGTCTACTCGACCAGCTCACCCGGGCGCTGAGTCTCGTCTCGAGCCGCATCAGCGGCGGCGTGCCGATCGGCCTGCTCCTCGGGCCGCTGGCGACGTACCTCATCGTGGCGATGCCGCCGCCGCTCCGACAACCGTCGGTTCAGAGCTCCGGGTCGAGCGCGACGCCGTCGACGTAGCGCCAGCGGCCCTCGGGCGAGCGCACGAAGCGGCTGCGCTCCCGTTGCACCAGACGCCCGCTCGGGCGGCGCGCGATCGCGGTGAAGGCGACCCACCCCTCCCGGTCGAAGGGGCCGCCGGCCTCGGTCGATTCGACGAGCAGGCGCCGCCAGTCGACCTCGGGATCGATGTCGAGCGATTCCGGCCGGGTACTCGGATCCCAGGAGTCGAGCAGGTAGGACTCGAGGCCGAACGCGAATGCGCTGTAGCGGGATCGCATGAGGCGCTCGGCCGTCGGCGCGGCCGCTCCCCCGTGGATCGGGCCGCAGCATTCGGCGTACGCGGCGCCGCGCTCGCACGGGCACGGCTGCTCGGATCGAAGGCTCATGCGAACGACCCTACGGGACGGTTCGCGCGAACCCGCGGAACCGGGCAGAATAGGAGCAGCGCGCGGTGCACCCGCGCACGGCATTCGCGGTGCCGGTCGCGCACCATCCACCGCGCACCGCCCGGCCGCACACCTCAAGGAGCAGACGTGAAGACCATCGCCCGCATCGCCACCGCCCTCGCCGCGGCCCTCGTCTCGGTGTTCGTCGCCGCACCGGCCCTCGCCTCCGAGGAGGGCGTGAAGTTCGACCCGACCGAGCAGTTCTCGCACGCCGGCGAGCCCCTGCAGGTCGGCGCGATCCTCATCGTCGGCTTCGTGCTGCTGATCGTCGTGCTGCTCCTCGCGCAGGCCATCAGCGCGCCCTTCGAGAAGAAGTAGCCCGTGGCACTCGCCGAGCGGATCGCGGCGCTCGCCTGCGAGACGCTGGACCTCGAGGTCTCCGAGGAGATCCTGACGGTCACGATCAGCCGCCCGGAGGTCCTCAACGCCCTCTCGCCGGTGGTGATCGCCGAACTGCGCCGGGTCTTCGGCCCGCTGCGCTCGGAACTCGGCCGGGCCGACGAGACGGGACGCCCCGACTGGTCGATCCGCGGCGTCATCCTGACCGGTGCGGGAGAGAAGTCGTTCGTCGCCGGCGCGGACATCTCGGTGATGCGCGGCATGAGCCCGGCCGAAGCCGATGCCTATACCGCCGAGGCGCAGGAGCTGACGAGCTGGCTCGAGACCCTGCCCGTGCCCGTCGTCGCCGCAGTCAACGGCTTCGCCCTGGGCGGCGGCTGCGAGATCGCGATGTCCTGCGATTACATCTTCGCCGCCGAGACCGCGAGCTTCGGGCAGCCCGAGGTCGGGCTCGGCCTCATCCCGGGTTTCGGCGGCTGCGTCCGCCTGCAGCAGCTGGTGGGGGTCGCGGCCGCGCGGGAGCTGATCTTCACCGGCCGCCGGATCGATGCCGCCGAGGCGCTGCGCCTCGGGCTCGTCCTCCGCGTGCTGCCCGACCAGG
>NZ_JBHSRW010000356.1:0-1605 GCF_042659205.1 Leucobacter soli | reverse complement strand
GGCGCGGCTCTCGGGCGGCGCCGAGGCCGCCGAGCGCCTGACGTCGTCCGTGCGGGTGTTCACGCACGCCGTCTCGCTCGGCGGCGTCGACTCGCTCATCGAGAACCCCGCCGCGCTCACCCACCGCCCCGTCGCGAGCGATGCGAAGCCCGACGCGGGAATCGTGCGCCTCTCCATCGGGCTCGAGAGCGCGGACGACCTGATCGCCGATCTCGAGCAGGGGCTTCGACGACACTGAGCCCGCGGCGGCACTGACGCTGTCGCACTTCACCGCGGGATGCCGAGCTGAGAGACACTGGAGTCGGGAGGCACGCCATGACCGAACAACGCAGGGACGACGCAGGGCGACGCGACGGCGACGCCGCGCACCGCGAGGACCCGGCGCGTCAGTTCGAGACCTCGATCCAGGCCGATCCGCCGACGACGAACTCGCGTCCGCTGACCGCATCGTCGGGCGACGACGCCCTGAGCGAGATCTCGCAGCGCGTGCTGTGGCTCGCCACCGCGATGATCGACGCGGCGAACCGCGGCCGGCCGAACCCCGACGGAGTGAAGGTCGGCGGGCACCAGGCGTCGTCGGCATCGATGACCGGCATCATGACGGCGCTGTGGTTCTCGGAGCTCACGGCGCTCGATCGGGTGTCGGTGAAGCCGCACGCCTCTCCGGTGCTGCACGCGATCAACTATCTGCTCGGCGAGCTCGACGAGTCGTACCTGACCACGCTGCGCTCGCTCGGCGGCCTGCAGCCCTACCCGTCGCGCGCGAAGGATCCCGATACCGTCGACTTCTCTACCGGCTCGGTGGGCATCGGCGCGACCGCACCGATCTGGGCCGCGCTCGCGCATCGCTACCTCTCGGACCGCTTCCCCGAGACGCCGCCGGCCGGCCGGTTCATCTCGCTGCTCGGCGACGCCGAGATGGACGAGGGCGCGGTGTGGGAGGCGATCATCGATCCCGAGGTGCGTCAGCTCGGCGAGGTGGTGTGGATCGTCGACCTCAATCGGCAGTCGCTCGACCGGGTGATCCCCGACACGCAGATCCGCCGCCTGCGCGGCATGTTCGCGGCGGCCGACTGGCAGGTGCTCGCCTGCACCTGGGGGCGGCGACTGCAGACCGCGTTCGCCGCAGAGGGCGGCGACGTCTTCGAAGCGCGGATGCGCCGTATGCCGAACGAGGAGTACCAGCGCATTCTGCGCGCTCACCCCGAGGAGGTGCGCAGGCGCCTGCTCTCGGGCATGACGGAGGGCGATGCGACCGTGCTCGATCGGCTGCTCGCCGCGTACGGCGACCTCGACCTCGCCGAGCTGGTGCGCGATCTCGGCGGGCACGACCTCGACGAGCTGCAGTCGACTTTCGCGCAGATCGACGACACCCGGCCGACCGTGATCTTCGCCTATACGATCAAGGGCCGCGGCCTCGCCCTCGAGGGGCACCCCAGCAACCATGCCGCGCAGCTGACGCTCGAGCAGATGCAGGAGCTGGCCGTCGCCTCGGGCATGTCGCTCGACGAGCCATGGCGGCGGTTCCCCGAGGGATCCGCCGCCGCGCAGATCTGCGCCGACGCAGCCGCGCGTCTGCGGCGCGATCCTTCGCCCGCGGTCGCC
>NZ_JBHSRW010000355.1:0-1610 GCF_042659205.1 Leucobacter soli | reverse complement strand
GGTCGCCCAGCGGCGCCTCCGCGCAGCGCGCGTACTGGTGATCGGCGCCGGGGGGCTCGGCAGCGCGAGCGTTCCCTACCTCGTCGGCGCCGGGATCGGGACGATCGGGATCGTCGACGACGACGCGGTGGAGCTCTCCAACCTGCACCGGCAGGTCGCCCACCGCACGGTCGATCTGGGGCGCAGCAAGGCCGTGTCCCTCGCCGAGGCCGCGCAGCGCGTCGACCCCGGGGTCGACGTGATCGCGCACGAGCTGCGGCTGAGCTCGGCGAACGCGCTCGGCCTCCTCGCCGACTACGATCTCGTCATCGACGGCAGCGACAACTTCCCGACCCGCTATCTCGCGAACGATGCCGCGCGCCTCGCCGGCATTCCGCTCGTGTGGGGAGCGATCCTCGGCCATCACGGGCAGGTCGGCGTCGCCTGGCACGCCTACGGACCGGGGTATCGGGACCTGTTCCCGCAACCGCCGGCTCCCGACGAGGTGGTGACCTGCGCGACCGGAGGCGTGCTTCCCGGGCTGTGCGGAACGATCGGCTCGCTGCTCGCCACCGAGGCGATGAAGCTCATCGCCGGCGTCGGCGAGCCGCTCATCGGCCGCGTGCTCGTCTACGACGCGCTCGGGGCGCGAACGCGCGAGATCCGCTACGCTCGCGATCCCCTCGCCACCGCTCCTGCCGAGCTCATCGACTACGAGGCGTTCTGCGCCGGCCCCGGAGCGCCTCCGGGTGTGACGGGTGCGGAGCTGCGACGACGCATCGAGGGCGGGCCTACCGCCCTCCTCGACGTCCGAGGCCTCGACGAACGCGCGGGAGTGAGGATCTCTCCGTCGGAATCCCTGCCGCTGCCCGTGCTGGAGGGCCCGGCGGCATCCGTACCGATCGCCCCGGGCTCCCGTGTCACGGTGTATTGCGCCCGAGGGCCCAGATCGGTGCGCGCCGCCCGGATCCTCCGCGAGCGCGGTTTCGATGCCGACTATCTGATCGGCGGCATCGAGGAGTTCGCCCGCACGGCCCCCGAGCACGTCGTGCACGGGTCTGCGCAGCCGCATCCCGGGGAGCCGGCATGAGCGGGCTGCTGGCGCGGATCACGGAGACGCCGATAGACGAGGCCGCGGTGCGCGCCGCCGTGGAGGCGGCCGACTGCGGGGCGGTCGTGGTCTTCCATGGCGTGATCCGCGATCATGACGGGGGGAGCGCGGTCCGCTCCCTCGACTACAGCTCCCACCCGCTCGCCGAGGAGTTCCTCGGACGGATCGTCGAGGAGGAGGCCGCGCGCACCGGGCTGCGCCTCGCGGCCTGGCACCGCATAGGTCCCCTCCGCATCGGCGATGCGGCGCTGGTCGGGGCCGCCGCCGCCGCGCATCGAGGCGAGGCTTTCGCCGCGATCGAGGCGCTCATCGAACGGATCAAGCACGAAGTGCCGATCTGGAAGCGGCAGCACTACACCTCGGGCAGCTCCGACTGGGTCGGACTGTAGCCGCACCCGCCGGGTACGGCTACCCGCCGATGTAGGACATCTCGATGCGCCGCGGACCGCTGGCCGGCGCCGGCGCCGCTGCCGAACGCAGCTCCGAATAGCGGTCGTCGCGGGCGCGCCAGGTGCCCGAG
>NZ_JBHSRW010000354.1:0-1616 GCF_042659205.1 Leucobacter soli | reverse complement strand
CCGCCGAGCCGCTCCGCTTCGACGGGTGCGACCTCGCCGGCCACCTCGCGCAACTGAGCGAGCGCGGCATCCGCCGGCTCTTCGTCGAGGGCGGCCCGACCGTCGCGAGCGCCCTGGTCGCCGCCGGTCTCGCCGACGAGGTGCTCGTCTATGTGGCGCCGGCACTGCTCGGCGGCCCGAAGCTCGCACTCGGCGATCTCGGCATCACCGGCATGTCGGGGATCCTGCGCCTCGAAGAAGCCGAGGTCCAGCATCTGGGCGACGATCTGCTCGTGCACGCCGCCATCGCCCGTGCGGCAGGCCCGGCCGCACCGCCCGGTAACGGTGCAGGATCCGGAAGTAGTACGGGATCCGGCGGAGCAGACTCCCGCGGTGCAGGATCTCGCGAAGAGGCGCAGAATGACGGGTAGAGGAGAGGGAGACATCATGTTCACCGGATTGATCGAGGAGATCGGCGAGGTCGTCGCCGTCGAACCCGTCGGCGACTCGCTGCGGCTGACCGTGCGCGGTCCGCGGGTCACGAGCGACGCCGGCCACGGCGATTCGATCCAGGTCTCCGGCGTCTGCCTGACGGTCATCGAGCTGGGCGCGGACGGCTCGGGCCCCGGCGGCACGTTCACCGCCGACGTCATGGAGCAATCGGTGCGGATGTCGACGCTGGGCGAACTGCGCGTCGGCGATCGCGTCAACCTCGAACGCGCCGCCCGCGTCGACAGCCGCCTGGGCGGGCACATCGTGCAGGGGCATGTCGACGGCACGGCCGAGCTGCGCTCCGTCACGCCCCACGACGGCACCGAGCACGATGGCACCGAGCGCGACAGCGCCGGTCACGACAGCGCCGGTCACGCCGACCGCGAGACGGCCGGCGGCTGGAGGACACTGCGCTTCTCGCTCGCCCCCGAGCTCGCCCCGCTGCTCGTCGACAAGGGCTCGGTGACCCTCGCCGGGGTCTCCCTCACGATCTCCGACATCGCCGACGCGGCGGATCCGGATCCCTGGTTCGAGGTCTCGCTGATCCCCGAGACGCTCGTCGCCACCACCCTCGGCGCGCTCGCCCCCGGCGACCGCGTGAACCTCGAGACCGACATCCTCGCCCGCCACGTCGCGCGCATGCTGCGCTTCGGCGCCCGCGCGGACTCCGACGCCGCGACCGGCATCTCCACCGGCACCGCATCCGCCGATCCCCACCCCGAAGGAACCCAGGTATGAGCATCAGCACCATCGAAGAGGCGATCGCCGCGATCCGCGACGGCCGCCCCGTGATCGTCGCCGACGACGAGAACCGCGAGAACGAGGGTGACGTGATCCTCTCCGCGGAGCTCGCGACCCGAGATTGGGTGGCCTGGACCGTCCGCCACTCCTCCGGCCTGCTCTGCGCGCCGATGTCGAACGATATCGCGAACCAGCTCGAGCTCCCGATGATGGTCGAGCAGAACGAGGATGTGCGCGGGACGGCGTACACGGTCACGGTCGATGCGGCCGAGGGCGTGACGACCGGCATCAGCGCGAAGGATCGCACCACGACCCTGCGCGCGCTCGCCAACCCCGAGGCCGTCCCCACCGACGTGCGGCGCCCCGGGCACGTGCTCCCGCTGCGCGCGGTCGACGGCGGCGTG
>NZ_JBHSRW010000353.1:0-1627 GCF_042659205.1 Leucobacter soli | reverse complement strand
ACGCTGAGACCGAGACGCTTCTGTCACCGACGAGCTGACAGGAAAACCGGTCGGAACAAGAACCAGGCCAATTCAGTCTTCAACTGTGGGTTGCCGCCGCTGCCGGAGTTCTCGGCAAAGATCGGAGTGCCGGTGAAGCCAAACAGGTTGTACCGTTTGAACGCCTTCGTGATCGCAGTATGCATGTCACCGAACTGGGAACGGTGACACTCATCAAAGATCAGCACGACGTGGTCACCGTAGACCGGGTGCTGCTTGTTGCCGCTGATGAAGTTCGAGAGCTTCTGAATCGTCGTAATGATGATCTTCTTCGACGGATCTTCCAGCTGACGCTTCAGCACCGCCGTTGAGGTGTTCGAGTTCGCTGACCCCTTTTCGAAGCGGTCGTACTCTTTCATTGTCTGGTAGTCGAGGTCTTTGCGGTCGACCACGAAGAGCACCTTGTCGACGCTCTCCACGCGGGAGGCCAGCTGCGCCGTCTTGAACGAGGTGAGTGTCTTGCCGGAGCCGGTGGTGTGCCACACATACCCGCCAGCGTCACGGGTGCCGAGGGTCTTGTAGTTCGTCGAGATATCGATCTTCGTGAGGATCTCCTCAGTCGCCACAATCTGATAGGGACGCATCACGAGCAGTAGCCGGTCGCTCGTGAGCACGCAGTAGCGGGTGAGAATGTTCAGGATCGTGTGTTTCGCGAAGAACGTCTTCGCGAACGCCGTTAGATCAAGGATCGGCTTGTTCCGAGCGTCAGCCCACCACGAAGTGAACTCGAACGAGTTCGACGTCTTCTTCGTACGCCGGGAACCGTGCTGGTCAGCAACATGCTGGCGGCGCGTAGTGTTCGAATAGCGGCACCATGCTCGAACTCATCCCCGACGGCGTCTACCGCCGCTACGCAGCCGCCCTCGTACTCACCGGCATGCGCGCGGGTGAAGCGACCGCAATGCGCGTACGCGACGCCGACCTGCACCGTGGAATCCTCCATGTCAGTCGCAGCTTCTCCCCCGGCCAGCACGGTGAACTCATCGAGCAGAGCCCGAAGAGCCACAAGGAGCGAGAGGTACCGCTCACGAAGCAACTCCGCCCGTTTGCCATCGAGGCAGCAAAGGGCAAGGAACCCGACGACCTGCTGTGGTGCGGGCCGAACGGCGGCAGACTCACCGCACGCAACTTTCGCCGCGCGGTCGAGTGGGAGAAGATCCAGACCGCACTACGCCGACCCGACCTGCGGGTTCACGACTTGCGGCACACCTTCGCTACGATCCTCTTCGACGGCGGAGCGGCCGCACCCGACGTGCAGGCCGTGCTCGGCCATTCAAGCTTGCAGGTAACCGAGCGGTACTCACGCGCACGCGAGGGCGTCGCAAGGCGCGCGGGTTCCGTGATCGACGGGCTCTTCGACCCCGAGCCCGATTCCGCCGAACCCAAGAACAGAAACAAGAAGAAGAACAAGCAGGATAAGCAGAAGCCAGCGGCAGCGAAGCAGCAGCAAGAACCTGCCCGCACAAAGCAGAACCGCACCGACGCGTTCAGCGACCCTTTCGGCACCAACTCGGGGTTACCGGCCAAAACGTGTGGATAGAACCCCGATCTAGCCGCATGATCACGCGGTAGAACAGACATTGTCATA
>NZ_JBHSRW010000352.1:0-1663 GCF_042659205.1 Leucobacter soli | reverse complement strand
CTCGGCCACGTTCTGCGCGATCGTGCGCCAGGGCAGCAGGCGCGGCTCCTGGAACGCGATCGCGGTGGAGTCGTCGTGAGCCCGGACCACGCGGTCGTCGAGCGTGATCGATCCGACCGTCGGGGTGTCGAGCCCGCCGATGAGGCGCAGCAGCGTCGACTTGCCGCAGCCGGAGGGGCCGACGATGGCGATGATCTCACCGGGGACGACGTCGAGGGTGACGTCGCGCAGCACCGTGCGCGGGCCCTCCGCGGTGGGGAAGGTGCGCTCCACATCGGCGATGCGGACCCGGCCCGCGCGGGCGGGCGCGTGTGCGGGGACGGATTGGGGCATGCCTACCAGCCTGCCGAATCGCCGACGTACCGGAAACCCGAGGCGTAACTTGGCGACGCATTCGCGAGGCGGGGCCCGCATAGGCACCTAAAGCCTGCGCAGTGAGGGCAGGCTTGCTATCATCAGATGAATGATTCGCGGTGATGATCCCGCGCGAACGCGGCGTATTCAGGTGGCGCTCGACGAGCCGGAGTTGGAGACGCTCGACGACACGAACGGGAGCGGCAGCGGCGCCGCGGGCGATGCCAGAGGAGATTCCGGAGGAGACGACGCCGAGGCCGGCGAGACGGCGGCGCCACCGCAGGATCCGGCGGATTCAGGGCCCGGATCCGCGGCGCTCGCGGCGCCCGGCCGCGTGGACTTCCAGAGCGTCGGCTTCGCCTACCGGCCCGGCCTGCCGGTGCTCGAGGACATCACCCTCGCACTCGAACCCGGCACGGTGACCGCGCTCGTCGGCCCGTCGGGATCCGGCAAGTCGACGCTCGCGTCGCTGCTCGCACGCTTCCACGATCCGCAGACGGGGCGGGTCACCGTCGGCGGGACGGACCTGCGGCGTTTCACCGCCGACGAGCTTTACGAGCGGGTCGGCTTCGTGTTCCAGCAGACCCAGCTGGTCCACGGCACGGTGCACGAGAACATCGCCCTGGCCCGCCCGGAGGCCTCCGTATCGGAGGTCGAGGCCGCGGCACGCGCCGCGCAGCTGCACGAGCGGATCCTGCGACTGCCCGACGGCTACGGGACCATGCTCGGCCCCGACGCCGCGCTCTCGGGCGGCGAGCGGCAGCGGCTCACCATCGCCCGGGCGATCCTCGCCGACACCCCTGTGCTCGTGCTCGATGAGGCGACCGCGTTCGCCGATCCGGAATCCGAGTATCTCGTGCAGCTCGCGCTCGACCGGCTCGCCGCCGGCCGTACGGTGCTCGTCATCGCCCATCGCCTGCACACGGTCGCCGGTGTCGACGGCATCGTCGTCCTCGATCGCGGTCGGATCGCGGAGGCCGGGACGCATGCGGAGCTGATCGCCGCGGATGGGCGCTACCGGAAGCTGTGGGCGGCGAGCGACGCCGGTGCCGTTGATACGGCCGTCGATCCCGCAGCCGATGACGCCGACGTCGAGAGGGAGGTCCGCTGATGATCCGCACGCTCCTCGCCCTGCTCCCGGCCGGAAGCCGCCGAACGGTGCTCGGGCAGATCCTCCTCACCATCGCGGGACTGCTGCTCCGCGCGGCGGGCACGGTGCTGCTCGTGCCGCTCGTCGCCGCGCTCTTCAGCGGAGACCCCGGCACGGCCTGGCCCTGGCTCGGGGCGCTGGCGGCCGTGACCGCGGTCG
>NZ_JBHSRW010000351.1:0-1665 GCF_042659205.1 Leucobacter soli | reverse complement strand
CGTCAGCGCGACGAGGAGATCTCGCGGCTGCACCCTCGCCGAGATCACGAGCGAGGCCGGCGTCGACGTGCTCAGCCTGGGCGGCACCAAGAACGGGCTGCTGGGCGCCGAGGCCGTCGTCGTGCTACGGCCGGCAGCCGCGCCGGGGCTCGAGTATCTGCGGAAGCTGAACATGCAGCTCGGCTCGAAGACCCGCTTCGTCTCGGCCCAGCTGCTCGCGCTCTACGAGGGCGAGCTCTGGCAGCGCTCGGCGACCCACGCCAACGCGATGGCGGCACGACTGCGGCGCGGAATCGAGCAGCTGGCCGTCGGCGCGGGCGGAGTCCGGATCGGCCTGCCCTACGCGACCGAATCGAACGTGGTCTTCGCGCGGCTCCCCGCCGCCGCGACCGCCGGTGCGCGCGAGCGCTTCCACTTCTACGACTGGCCGGGCGATCCCGAACTCGTGCGCCTCATGTGCAGCTTCGATACGAGGCCCGAGGATGTGGACGAGCTCGTAGCGGCCATCGCCGCGCACCTCTGACCGGAATCACCGACCCGCGGCACCGGCCCGCAAGACCGGCCCGAACACCTGACGGGCGCCGGGTCCGTGCACCGCTTCCCGGACCGACCGGGAGCCCGTGCGCCCGGGTTCAGCCGGAGACGGCGTCCAGTATCAGGCGGGCCGCGATCACCAGCATGGTCGCGGCGATGATCCAGTCGAGGATCTGCCACGCCCGCGGCTTCGCGAAGAAGCGCGTGAGCAGCCGGGCGCCGTAGCCGAGGGCGGTGAACCACGCGACGCTCGCGATGGCGCCGCCGAGCCAGAACCACCATCTGGCGGGGTCCGCGCCCTGCGCGTTGCCGATCGATCCCATGAGCACCATCGTGTCGAGATAGACGTGCGGGTTGAGGTAGGTGATGGCGAGGCAGGCCAAGATCGTCCGGCGCAGCGATCCGGCGCCGCCGTTCTCGGTGACCAGCGATTCCGTGCGCATCGCGCGCCGGGCGGCGCTCCACGCGTACCAGAGCAGGAACGCGATGCCGCCCCAGCGGATGACCTCCAGCAGCACTGGGGCGCGCTCGACGACGAAGCCGATCCCGGCGATGCCGAGGAGCTCGAGCAGCGCATCGGTGAGCCCGCAGATCAGGACCACGGGCAGCACGTGCTGCCGGCGAATGCCCTGCTGGAGGACGAAGGCGTTCTGCGCGCCGATCGCGACGATCAGCGAGAGACCGGAGGCGAAGCCGATGAGTGCGGGAGCGAGCATGGACTCGACGCTACGCGGGGACGACGCTCGTCTGCTACTTCAGGATCCCTGAATATTCTGAATTAACATAAGCATTGCTTCATCATTCCGAGAAGTGCGAGCAAGCGCTCGTCCCGCACCACGAAGGAGTACCCGTGGAACTCCCGCTCGAGCACCTCTCGACCTTCGCCGCCATCATCGACGAGGGCAGCTTCGAAGGCGCCGCGCGCCGCCTGCACATCACGCCGTCGGCGGTCAGCCAGCGCATCAAGGCGATGGAGCAGCGCGTCGGATCGGTGCTCGTGCAGCGCAGCCGCCCCGTCGAGGTGACGACGGCCGGCACGACGATCCTCCGCCTCGCCCGCCAGTACGATCGCCTCCTCGATGACGCCGCGCGCGAACTCGGCGGCGGCCCGGCCGGCGGCGCCGTGATGCC
>NZ_JBHSRW010000350.1:0-1671 GCF_042659205.1 Leucobacter soli | reverse complement strand
GGCGGCGGAGCTCGTGGCGCCGGCGCTGCCCGTGCTCGCCCCCGGCTTCGGGGCGCAGGGAGCCAGGATCGAGGACGCGGGGACGATCTTCGGGCGCCTCGGCGGCGCACTGCTCGCGAACGAGTCGCGCAGCATTCTCTCGGGCGGATCAGCGGGCCTGGCGGAACGCGTGCGCACCCGTGCGGAGGCGATCTCCGCCGCGCTGGCCGACTAGGCGGGATCCTCCGCCTCCCGGGGTGCCGAGGGCCCGCCCGACGCAGTACATTAGAGGGCGATGAACAAGCAGCAGCGGACGATGCCCGAGGTCGACAGAGTCGCCGCCAACCGCGCCGCGATCGCCGCGCGTCGTGCGCGGGCCGATGTGAAGCGACGGTTGCGGGAGGGCGAGCTCTCACCCCTGCGGACGCTCGAGGAGTCGCTCGACCCGGAGTCGCCGGCCTTCTCGCTCCGCGTCACCGAGTTCCTGCAGACCTTCCCCTCCTTCGGGGAGGTGAAGACGCTGCGGACCCTGGAGCAGCTGCAGATCTCGCCGCGCAAGCGCCTCGGCGGACTCGGCGGACGCCAGCGGGACAGGCTCGTGGAGTTCGTGCGCGCGCGCCTCGGAGCGGGTGCCGAGCCCGGCGCCCGGCGGCTGACCGTGCTCGCCGGTCCCACCGCCGTGGGCAAGGGGACCGTCGCCGCGTACGTGCGCGAGCACTTCCCGGAGATCGGGCACTCCGTCTCAGTGACGACCCGCGCCCCGCGGCCGGGCGAGGTGCACGGCACCCACTACTACTTCGTCGACGACGAGACCTTCGACCGGATGCTCGCCGCTGACGAGCTGCTGGAATGGGCCACCGTCCACAACTCGTACCGCTACGGCACCCCGCGCGGTCCCGTCGTCGAAGCGGGTCGACGCGGGGAATCCATCCTGCTCGAGATCGACCTGCAGGGCGCCCGTCAGGTGCGGGCCAGCATGCCCGAGGCGCGGCTCGTCTTCCTCGCGCCGCCGAGCTGGGATGAGCTCGTGAACCGGCTGGTCGGAAGAGGAACCGAGGGCGAGGAGGAGCGTGCGCGGCGCCTCGAGACCGCGAAGGTCGAACTGGCGGCCGCCGACGAATTCGACGCGGTCATCGTCAACGACGAGGTGCCTCGCGCCGCGGGCCGGCTCGTGGAGCTGATCCGCGAAGGCTGAGCCGATGCGCCCGGCGATACTGCGCTGGGGTGACGAGGTCCATTGGGATTCCCGGAAGAATGGGCGCATGATTGCTCGACGGGACGCCGCGGAGGGCCCGGCCGCGCTCGCTGAACCGGCGGCTCCGCCCGATCGCAGCCGTCGGCGCGCGTGGCTCGGCGACATCCTGGCGGCGGCGGTCGTACTGCTCGGAGGCGGACTGCTCTTCGGCTTCGGAGTCGGTCTCGGCTTCGGCGGCGGAGATGCGTTCGGTAACGGAGACGCGTTCGGCGGCCCCGGCCGACCGCCGCTGCCGTCGGGTCTCCGCCCCTTCGTCGCGCTGCAGCTGCTCGGCCTCGGGTTCACCGCGTTCACCGCCGCGCTCATGTTCTTCCGCCGCAGGTGGCCGCTCGCCGTCTTTATCGCCGCGTTGATCTGCTTCTTCGCCGCAGCCCTGCTGGGCGTCCCCGGGCTCGGCCCCGGCATCGCCGCGACCGTCGCCGCCTACGCCCTCGCCG